>NZ_JAUBRI010000036.1:0-70990 GCF_036701795.1 Microcoleus sp. N9_A1 | reverse complement strand
ATGTGTCCTATTTTATGACACTTTGTGCACTCTGCTTACTTTTTTTTCTGTGCTACCCCTACTTATTGAGCCGATACAAATTCTCTATACTATGCTGATTAAAGATATCGGAGAACAAGGTCTTTTAAGAATACTACAAAAATTCTGCCCCGCCGAAATTGTGGGAGATGATTGTGCGGTACTTCCGACAAATCCTGACCAATCTCTGGCGGTGACGACGGATATGTTGGTGGATGGTGTGCATTTTAGCGATCGCACCACAGGCCCTTATTACGCAGGCTGGCGCGCCGCAGCGGCGAATTTGTCGGATCTCGCGGCAATGGGAGCAACCCCTCTGGCGGTGACGGTAGCCCTGGCTGTGGCGGCGGATACGGCTGTGGATTGGGTGGAAGAGTTTTATCGGGGGATGACGGCTTGTTTGGAAGTTTATCATACGCCGATCGCCGGTGGGGATGTGGTGCGATCGCCCGTGGTGACAGTTGCGATTACGGCTTTTGGACAAGTTGAGTGCGATCGTACCATCTGTCGGTCTAATGCGCGATCAAATTGGGCGATTGTGGCGACTGGCGTGCACGGAGCCTCCCGCGCGGGATTAGAATTGTTGTTGAATCCAGAATTTGGGATCAATCTGGAAAAGGGCGATCGAACTTCCTTAATTCTCGCTCATCAGCGGCCTAAACCGCGACTGGATGTTTTGCCGATTGTTTGGGAAATTTTAGATGCTGCGGGTGAATTTTCCATCGCCGGAATGGATAGCAGCGACGGTTTAGCAGATGCGATTGTGCAAGTTTGTCGGGCTAGCGGTGTGGGTGCAAAAGTCGATCGCGCCACAATACCAATTCCTCCTATTTTAAGGGAAATCGTATCAACCGAAACAGCTTTAGATTGGGCGTTGTACGGCGGCGAAGATTTTGAGTTAGTGTTGTTTTTGCCGATCGCCCATGCTAAGCTATTGGTCGATCGAATTGGTGATGGTGCTGCGATCGTGGGAATCACTACCGAAAGCAGGGATATTTTGTTGAGTGATAGCAGCGGTATTTTTCCTGATGTTGGCTTAAAGATCGATCGAGGATTTCAACACTTCTAAATTCTCTCTTATTTCTTATCTCTTAGTCCGCGAAGGCGGACATCGTTTGTGTAGACGCGGTTTCAACCGCCGAGTCTCTCTTTCTGAGTTTGTATAGACGCGGTTTCAACCGCCGAGTCTTTCTTCTGCCGCTTCCTGTGCAATATCATTAACTGGTGGACGTTGGGAATCGTGCAATCTCCGAGGTTCAGACTTGCGCCGAAACCATCTCAAATGATTAATCTTCCACGCACCATTAATCCAGCCCATCAATCCAGAAACCAGAATTACAACCAAAAGACTCAACAACAGACTAGCTACAGCCGGATGAAGCACATCCCCTTTTTGAGGTATTCTGAACACTAGGGGTGTCTGGATATAATTTGAAACCGCAGACACCACAAGGCCTCCAGCCCCTAATCCAGTACCCCATATTTGAATAGTTCTTTCTAAAGAGCGATCGATTTCTGCTTGTTCGATATCCACAATCCCCGCTACCAAATCCACCGCAATCTTAATCAAATCAGTACCATGTTTAAAATAGCCTAAATCCCCCTGAATTTGTCGTTGAAAATACGGACAATTTTTCTCAATAAAAAAAATAAATGCGCTCAATTTATCCGTTGTTGGAAATTGCCATTTATAAGAAATCTCAGACAGCTTTTCCTGATAATTGTAAACATGAATATTAATCGTATTATTAAAATCTTCGAGATATTCTAACGCTCTTTCATAATTCAAACTTTCTCCAAGTAACTCTTTTAGTTTGATTTTGAGAGACTGTAGTTTAGACTAACCAAAGATGAGAACGGTGGCAAAAGAAGAACTAGAGCCACCGCGCCAGGAGAGAATGAGGGTGAAAAAGAAAACCTATCCACTCCTTAAATGAACAGTGAACGATTAAAGGACTTTCGTCAAGCAGCATACGATTTATTAGTGAAAGCCAAGGATGCAACATTCGAGCTGATGGATGCAGTAATGACAACAAGGAATGCGGCTTGTTTGGCGGAATTTTCGCTCAATCCATTATTCAATCGTCACAGGCGTTGCGTCTATGAAGCGTTACAAGACTGTAGACCAGACCGAAAAAAACTGATGCTGCTGTATCTGGAGCAATTACAGAAAGAAGCACCCCCAACGGAACACATATTAGTGGCAATCGACCACACTGCATGGGTCCGACGAGATGCCAAAACGTTAAAAGACAGAACTCATGAATATCAGAGGGGCGTAACTGTTGGACAGGGATACAGTACAATTGCCTGGATACCTGAAGCACTCTTGAAGTTGGGCATTACCCCTACTTCATGAAAGAATTAGTAGCGGGTCTTCACCCATACTTCAAGCAGCTTCCCAACTCAAACTTGTCTGTGAACAGAGCGTCAACCCAGTTTTAGCAGTTTTATAGAGAGAATATGGCAATGCAACCTGGGTAGGTAGTCCTGCATAGCAAGGAAAATTAAGGGTTTTAATTGATAGATAAACTGGCGTTATACTCATGAATAAAATACCAAATAGCCCCAATATGATTGGAGAGTTTTTTGGAGAATGAAAGAGTTTTTCTCACCAATCTAGATATTCTTTGTCTCATCGTATTATTAAATCTTTCTATATAGTTTGTCAGGCCAGTCTCCTTTCCTACTGCCTTGTATCTTTTTTGAGAAAAAACTGTTCCGTAGGCACTCCAAAAGTCTGTATAACTTACGGCACATTGACGATAAACTGGTGGTAAAGAATCCCACAATCCTTGAGCTCCAGCTTGATCTCTTTTGCCAATATATACTCCTACAATTTCTTTAGTTGAGGCATCAATTGCCAGCCAAATCCACTGCTTATTATCCTTATTGCCTACAAATGACCACATTTCATCACATTGAATTGTTAGCTTCCCTTTCTTTTTTGACTTGACTTCTACTTCTCTTTTTACAGCTCCTAATTTTTTATTAACATAGTATTGTAACCACCGTTCCGAAACCCCAGTCGCCCTCACAATCCCAGCCAGAGATATCTTTTCTAATAAAAGTCGATCTATCAACTTTTTTGTTGCTGATGAAATCGGTTGATGTCTGGGACTCATAACAAATTGTCTTCCACAATCTCGACATTTAAAATTTTGTTTGCCGGAGCGACTGCGACCATTTTTCAAGATGTATTCAGAGTTGCACTTGGGACAGTTCATAAGCTAAAAGTCAAGGTAGGTTAAAAGAATAAAATTATAACACATTTTCCTTGCTATGCAGGACTACCCCTGGGTATTAGCACAAGCAGATATTCAAGCTGATTGCTTAATGAGAGTCCGAAAGAATGCCTGCTTATGGTCAGCACCACCGGCCTATAGTGGTCGCGGTAGACCACGGAAACATGGGCAAAAAATGAGACTCAATGACCCAACCACATGGCTCGAAGCTGATACTGCGATTGAAATTGACGAACATCCAGATTTGGGAAAAGTCCGAGTCAGACAATGGATTGACTTGCATTTTTATCGCGCCCCTGGACAAAAAGTCAATTTAATCCTGGTGGAAAGAATGAAGCCCATGTCAAACGGTCAGCCGTTTCCACCCTTATGGTTGGCTTGGGTTGGAGAACGAACTCTCCCTAAGCGAAACAGTCTGGTTCAAATATTTACGACGTTTTGGAGTGGATCATTGGTATAGGTTTGCCAAGCAACGATTGCATTGGACATTGCCTAACTTGAGAACTCCTGAACAATGTGAACGTTGGAGTGATTTAATGCCATTGATGAGTTGGCAACTCTGGCTGGCACAAGATTTAGTAATCGAGAATAGACTCCCTTGGCAATCTGCTAGTACCAATTTAACTCCTGGACGTGTTGCCCAATCAATGTTTTCGCTTTTAGTTGACATTGGTACTCCAACAAAAATGCCTAAACATAGGGGAAAATCCCCCGGTTGGGAAAAAGGAAAGGTACGTACCAATGCCCCGTGCTATCCCACTGTCAAAAAACGGGTTTCTCGACGCAAAAAGTCTTCAAGATTAGCTGTTTAATCTTCTACTTTTTAAGTTTTTGAGCAACAGCTTGCCTGACATTCAAAGGTGGCTACTTTTAGCTGCGCTCATTTTTTAGTCTAAACTACAGTGAGAGAGGTTAAAGACTCATCTATATCGACATTTTCCGGGCAAGCAACATCATTGTTCGATTCAAAATCATCGATTTTTGTTTGTAAGCTAGCGATTGTCCCCTCAATTTCTACATATAGTTTCTTAAGTAAATCATAATTGCTGCGGCTATCCAGAAAAGCTTTAGTGATTTTATGGCGGTAATAAAACAGTTCAAACAAAGGTTGAATAATTTGCCCTAATTTGTCCTCAATATCATCATCAATCAGATAAACAAAGACTTGCAGTTGACTTTTTATCGAACTATACTCAAAAATTGGAGAACCCAGTAACTCAGTATCGCGGTAAAAAGGTGGACGCACAGATGCTTCGGGGAACAGATTCTTTAAACATTCATCTGCAACTTCGCGGATGGAATGTTTGGTTGGATGTGAATAAGTTTGTAATTTGTAGGTAATAAAAATAGTCTGTCCTAGCCAATCTTGATAATTATCAGGAATTAGGAGATTATTTTGATTAAATTGTAATTCTGTAATTTCTAGGTTTTTATTTTCATCCTTTTCTGGGCTGCCAATTCTCGCTAAAATACCTTCGCTATCCTCCAGAAGGCAAAACTTAAAAGAACCATCAATTTTATTGGAATGCGAGAATTTTTTGACTTTAGTGAGGGGATAACCGAGGTTGGCTTGGGAAAAAATTATCTCTTTTTCTGGGCTAAAATGTTGCCAGATACTATTAGCCCAAGTCCAGATTGAGTTAGCTTCGGTTTTGCTTTCCTGGCTGAGTTGGTAGCTGTAGATGTAGATTTGGGGATGGTCAATTTTTAGCATCGGCTTTGTCAATGCGTTTTTTCAAGCTTGCTTCTAGCTTTTTGATATCGGGATAGGTATTGACGATTGTTTCATAACCGGGCGTGGCTTCTGCTTCTACATCATCGAGATTTTTTCTGACCAGATTTTTGATTGCATCTCTAACATCTTTAAATTGTTGGTAGAGTGTATTTATAGCATCTTCTACAGTATCATTATCAGCACCAGATTCTGCTAAAGGGAGGACTTCGGCGAGCAATCTTTCGATGAAAGGGGGAGTCAAAATTGCCGGGGCGGTGGTAATGGCGTTATAGATTTGGGACAAAATATCGACTTCGTTCATAATTTTACCTCACAAATGGATGTTGTTTGAATGAGCAATTAGGCAAGTGTCACACTTTGATCGACTTGTAAGGTGCGTCAGTCTTAGGTTGGTCGAAAAATCAGGGTTTTCGCAACTGACGCACCCTACTAATTTTAGCGTAGTTTGGTTAATTTTGCTCGGCTTGTTCAGCTTGTTCTTTTTGAGATTCGGCGATAGTCGCTGTTACTTCAGTTAGAGGTAAGTCTAAGAATGTAGCAATATCTTCTGTAGCTACTCCCCGACTAAACATTCTGAGAATAGCAGCTTTTTCTCGCTGTTTAGCTTCTGCTTGTCCTTCTGCAAAAACATCTTGATAAAATCGGGTTTGTTTTAAGTCAGTTAGGCTAAACATGGCGGCAACTTCCTCTCTGGTTTTTTGGGGTAATTTGTAAACAATGATGGTTTCTAGTAAGTTGATGAAGTTTTTTCTGGCTGTGGTATCCGATATTTCGGTTTCGGCTTGTCTGGCTAAATCTATGGCAAAGTTTTCGGCGGTGTTGTCTGGTTCGATTACCAGTTTAATCAATTTTATGGGTAGAGATGCTGTTTCTGATGCACTTAGTTCATTGATGTAAATACGGGTGATTTTTGGGAGGGCGAGCATTTCCTGAAAGTGGATGTTGCTTTGTCTTTCGGTTTGCCGATTTGGGTAGATGACTACCAATTGCCAAGGGTGCGGCGGTTGGTATTGTTTGAGATAGATGAATAGTTCGGCAAAGAGACGGTAGTAGAGAGTTGTATCTGGTTGAAATTGGACTTCTACAACGTAGAATGGTAGTTGATGATCGGGAATAATTGGTAGAAATAAACCGTCTAGGCGAAAAGCTAATTGTTTGACTTCTTGGGATGTAAATTGGTATTGGTTGGCACTCTCGGCGGGTATGCCCAGAAGGGCAAAGAATACAAAGGGGAATTCTTGGAAGATGTTGTAAAATATGCTATCGGTTTTCATCGATTAAACTAAATCTTTCCTTGGATTATAATCCAATCGCACAAAACGCTCCCCAATGATAAACATCGCCATAGGGTTGTTCGTCATCATTGTAGCCTTTTAATTCCTTGAGGATCGGTTTTTTTCTATCGGCCTCGAAACTGTCCGATTCCTGCACCCGTGATAGCAAATCGGAAGTCGCGGCAGACTTAAACCAGCGCTGGGTATCGTGGAGGGCTTTACCGATGCTAACTCCTGGTTTGAGCAATTCATAGAATTTTACCATGATCAAGGCGGTGGAGAGGTCGTTGACAGCCCAAAGACTGGCTAGGGTTCCCATTGCACCGGCGTGGATAAATCCTGTCGGTAATCCAATATAATCGGAGCGATTGTTGGTGTCAATTAGCGCGGTTTCGCAGGCGGAAAGCACGACTAAGCGGCAATATTTGAATTGCAGTAACAAGATGTCTGCTAATGTTAGGCATTTGTTAATGTCCGCTGTTTTGCCGTCGCGCCATTCCACGTAACGATTCGATTCATCTAAATCCGATCCCGCCCTCGACTGGGAATCTCCGCCGATGATGCCGCCAGACAAGATTAAAAACGAT
This sequence comes from Microcoleus sp. N9_A1, assembly GCF_036701795.1. NCBI lineage: Bacteria > Bacillati > Cyanobacteriota > Cyanophyceae > Oscillatoriales > Microcoleaceae > Microcoleus > Microcoleus sp. N9_A1. The sequence goes on along the minus strand of NZ_JAUBRI010000036.1, from coordinate 64,131 downwards.
TTTAGCGGATCGTCGGGATTGAAGGAGCCGTGACAGGAAAAGTGCGCGCAGTGGGCATTTTCTAACTGTTCTAGATACTTTTCTAGGAGATTTGTTTTACTCGCTTCATCGCCGGGGAGAATTTGACTGAGCGCGAATTTTGGGGCGATGCTGGCGACTTCTAAATCGGTGTAGCGCAGATCGGAGGTGGGGTTTTGCAGGGCGAGGAGTTGGTCAAAATTTGGGTGGATGGTAATCTGTTGCAGGAGTTGGCAACTGGGGGCGTATTGAATGCCTTCGAGGAATCTATCTAATAAGAATTCGCCGTCACTTAGGGGTAGGGCGTGGAGGGGGAACAGGTGCAGCAACCAGTGGGGAATTAGGATTAAGCGCGTACTTGATGGCGGCAGAATTGTGGTGATTTGGAGGATGTCTGCGAGGCGCTGGAGATAGGTAGCAAGTTGCTTTTGCCCGTGGGTTTTGCTTACTATGTAGTTTGCCCGGTATTCAGCAACTAAATCGGTTAATTCATCCCATTGACGGTGGCGGTGCACTGTCAGCACGTCGGGGTATGTGAGGACAAAGGTGATGATTTCTTCGTTGGTGATGTACCACTCAATGAGGGTGGTGTTTGGGGTGAGGAGTTGGGTAATTTCGCTGAAGGTGATGGGTGCTAGGGTTTTGGAGATTTCCTGTTTTTGGGCGATTACTTCTGCAAGGTTGCGGGCTTTGTTGACTTCGGCATATTCTAGTGCTTCTTCGTTGCTTTTGCGATCGAGACATACTTGCACCATGCCTTTGTAGAGTCTATCCCACTGCAAGTCGTGTTTTTGCTTGGTTTCATTTTGCGATTCCAACTTCCGCAGTTTGGTGGCTCCGATTATGGCATTTTTAAAGGTATCGTAGGCACTTTGGAGAGTTGCTGCTTTTTGGTTTGTGTCTGCTGGTTTTTCTCGGTTGATGTGGTCTAGTTTGGTCAGATCAGGCAAACCCAGGTTATTTGCGGCTCTGACTATGGCTTTTTTAAAGGTATCGTAGGCAGTTTGGAGAGTTGCTGCTTTTTGGTTGGTGTCTTCTGATTTTTCTCGGTTGATGTAGTTTAGTTTGTCAAGATAAGCCCAGCCCAGGTTATTTAATGTTGATACATTATTGAACGGGAAATCCTCAAGGGTACGAACAGTTAAAGCAGTCTCATAAAAGGCGATCGCCCGTTCCAGATTTTCAGCCAGGGAACCGTTTATCCTGTTGTTGTAAGCAATAGCTAGGTTATTTTGAGTCGTTGCCCATTTTTCAGGGAAATCCTCAAGGGTATAAACAGTTAAAGCAGCCTCATAAAAGGTGATCGCCCGTTCCAGATTTTCGGCCTGCGAATCTTTGATTCTGTTTCTGTAGGCTTCTCCTAGGTTATGTTGAGTCATTGCCCAATCTTCAGGAAAAGCCTTACGGGTACGAACAGTTAAAGCAGCGTCAAAAAAGCCGATCGCCCGTTCCAGATTTTCGGCCCGGGAACCGTTTATTCTTTCACCGTAGGCAATAGCTAGGTTATTTTGAGTCATTGCCCATTTTTCAGGGAAATCCTCAAGGGTACGAACAATTAAAGCAGCGTCAAAAAAGGCGATCGCCCGTTCCAGATTTTCGGCCCGGGAACCGTTTATCCTTTCACTGTAAGCATTAGCTAGGTTATTTTGAGTCGTTGCCCAATATTCAGGGAAATCCTTAAGGGTATAGACAGTTAAAGCTGCGTCATAAAACTCGATCGCCCGTTCCAGATTTTCGGCCCGCGAATCTTGGATTCTGTTTTTGTAAGCAATAGCTAGGTTATTTTGAGTTCCAGCAAACTCTTTGCTTCCCGGTTGCCGATTATTTAAAACTATTTGAAAACCAGTAATTGCAATTTCAATATTATTCGCTATACTGCCAAGGGTAAATTGATGAATATGAGCACTTAATTTTTCAATGATGGCGACAATTGACTCAATTGCTTCTGGATTTTCGCCGGCAATTAACCTCTGGGCTACTTGTTGTAAAGTCTCGGCAAAACGGGCATTAAGCAGATGTTGCCGCCCGGCCAGCATCGGATAAATTACTTTAATATCGCTATTACTAGCTTGTTCTGCTTGTAATAATTCTAGGATAAAGTTTGCATACTCTTGGGAATATTCACCTTCTGATTGAAGTCGATCGCGGTTTTCTTCCATTGTGGGGAGTTCTGAATAACACCAGCTTTTATTTTATCATGGTTGTGCGCCGTAGCGATAAACCGGGTTTTTGCGAAGATATTCGATGAGATGCGAAGATATCGGAAAAAACCCGGTTTCTGAGATTGTGCAAAAGTGCGATAGACCGTTTTTTGAATTTTCCAACAACGGCGCTCGATCGTTGCTAAATCTGCAATAATTCAATGCTATTATCCGCGCCACAATTCCCACGTTCAGCCACGAGTCCGCCGGGGGTTGAAAACCCCCGTCTCATAGCGTAAGTCCTCTAAAAGAGGACTGAAGCATCTATTTTTTAATCAAAATTCTCATAATTTTATTCAGTCGGTTTCAACCGACTTGCGCTATGAGACGGGGATTTAAATCCCCGGCGGGCTTGAGGACAAATTGATCGATTCTAGGGGGCGAAACAACCTGTAAACCAATTTTACTACAAGTTAGTCAATAGCGATAAACCGGGTTTTTGCGAAGATATTCGATGAGATGGGAAGATATCGGAAAAAACCCGGTTTCTGAGATTGTTAAAGCAGCCTCACATTAGGCATTAGCCAGCTTCTTTTGAATCATTGCCCAATATTCAGGGAAATCCTCACGGGTATATACTGTTAAAGCAGCCTCATAAAACGATCGCGCTTTTTCGATATTTTCATCCCGCGAACCGTTGATTCTGTCATTATGGGCATTACCTAGGTTATATTGAATCATTGCCCAATCTTCAGGAAACTGTTCGGGGTTACGAACAGTTAAAGCAGCCTCAAAAAATGCGATCGCGCGATCAATATTTTCGGCCCGCGAACCGTTGATTCTGTTGGCGTAAGCAGCAGCTAGGTTGTTTTGAGCCATTCCCCAATCTTCCGGGAAAGCCTCAAGGGTGTAGACTGTTAAAGCAGCGCCATAAAGGGCGATCGCCATTTCCACATTTTCCGCCCGCGAACCCTTTATTCTGCTAATATAGGCAGCAGCTAAATTGTTTTGAGTTTGAGCAAATTTTTGGCTTCCCGGTTGCCGATTATTCAAAACAATCTGATAAGCAGCAATGGCAATTTCAATATTATTCGCTCTATTCCCACCCGAAAAATTGCTAATATTAATGGTCAAGTCTTCCACCAGGCTGACCATTGACTCAATGGTTTGGGCATTTTCGCCAGCAATTAACCTCTGCAATACTTGCTCTAAAATCCCAGGAAAACTGTCATTGAGGAGATGTTGTCGTTCAGCTAGCATGGGGTGAATTACTGCTGCATTGCTAGTGCTAGCATCTTCTGCTTGCAATAATTCTAGGATAAAGTTTGCATACTCTTGGGGATTTTCACCTTCGGAGTTATCGCCATCGTTGATATCGATTAATTGTAATAGCTGACTAATCAGATTTCGCAGGAAGCGAGCACCGTTTTCTCCTCCTTGCTGTGCCATTTTTTCTGCTACCAACTCGCAAGTTTCCAGAAATTCGACATCCAACAATTCTATATTATCTTGCAATATCTGCGGTTCCGATCCGCTGGGGCAATTCAGCAGGGTGTGAATTAGTTCTAGGTAGGCTTGGGCGCGGTTTTCTTCCATTGTGGGGAGTTGTGAATAATATCGGGATTTATTTTATCATGGTTGTGCGTGTGGCGAGAAACCGGGTTTTTGCGAAGATATTCGATTAGATGCGAAGATATCTGAAAAAACCCGGTTTCTGAGATTCTGCGTGTGGCGAGAAACCGGGTTTTTGCAAAGATATTCGATTAGTGGGGAAGATATTGGAAAAAACCCGGTTTCTGAGATTGTGCAGGGGTAGTAATTATTCAAAATCTCTAGACAAATAATGTGGCTACCGACACGCTAAAACCGGGTAACAAAGGACTGGTTAAATTATCTTCTTTAAATAAAGTCATCGCTAATTTCAAAATTCCGCTTTCCCGACGGTAAATTTCTACTTTTTGCTGTATGCGGTCAAATATCCAATATTCGCGCACGCCTTGAACTGAATATAATTTTAGCTTGGATTGGCGATCGCGCTTTTCATTCTCTTCACCGGGAGACATCACCTCTACCACCAACTCCGGTGCACCCGCCAAATGTCCGGCTTCATCTAATATCTGTGCTAAACATTCATAGCTTACCCAAACTACATCAGGAATAACATTATCACTATCCGTGAAAATAAGACCCGGTACCTGGACAGCTTTACCTAACTTCGTCTGTCTTGACCAAATAGTTAATTCAACACAAACATTGTTAGCAACGTCTTGATGTTCCCAGTGAGGTGCTCTTGTCACAACCAATTCTCCTTCGATTATTTCGTAACGGTTGCCGTTATCGGGTAAGGATTCTAAATCAGCGCTTGTCCAGCGAACTTTTTCTGTGGTTGACATAGCTTTGACTCCGCTCTGTTCTATTTTAATTATATACGAGTCTTTTCATAATTTGACCGCAGATGTTGGCGGATGTAGGATGGACGCAGATGAATCATGGGTTGGCCGCGAGAAACCGGGTTTTTGTGACAATCTTTGGTGAAAGGCGAAGATATCGGAAAAAACCCGGCTTTTGAGATTGTTTCTAATGCCTACACAATTCTACCTTGGGCATTAATCTATCTAAGATTTGCTCGATCGCAATTACCGTCCAATCAATATCAGCTTCCGTCGTTTCGCGTCCCAGTGTCAAGCGAATTCCACCAACCGCGCCACTTTCGTCATATCCCATTGCCAATAATATCGGACTGGGTGTTAGTTTGCCGCTGCTACAAGCCGCACCGGAACTAATGCCAATTCCGGCTAAATTTAGCTGTCTCACCAGAGTTTTGCCTGTGATTCTCTCTGTATCTCTCTTTTGGTAAGGGCGACAGGATGGGGAGACAATGCAAAAACTGGTGTGGTGCGGCAGTCGGTAATATCGATCGCCCGTGGGGACTAAACTGGGTATGTGGGATAATTGGTCAAAAAGTCGATCGCGCAATCCAATCAACCTCGGCGTTTCCACATCCATTTCCTGCAAAGCCAACTCTGCCGCCACTCCAAAACCGACGATTGCGGGCAATGCTTGCGTCCCTGAACGCAGTTTCAACTCTTGTCCGCCCCCGCCGAACATTGGCACCAATTCGAGTCCTGGACGCACGTACAGCGCGCCTGCACCTTGCGGCCCGTAAAGTTTGTGACTGGAAAGCGAAAGCAAGTCTACGGGGAGTTTCTGCACGTCAATCGGTAGTTTGCCGGCAACTTGAACTGCATCGGTGTGAAACAGGATATTGCGATCGCGCGCAATTTGTCCTAAAGTCTCTATTGGTTGCAGTGTACCAACTTCGCTTTGTCCGTAGATGATCGAAATCAGCACTGTGTGCGATCGCAGTGATTCTTGCAAATCCAAAGGATGAATTCGCCCGTACTTATCGACTGGTAATCGCGTTATTTCCCATCCCAATTCTTCGAGTTGTCGCGCCGTTTCTGATACTGCCGAATGCTCTACACTGGAAATAATGATATGCTGGGGTTTTGTATAAAGACGCGCAACTCCCATAATTGCTAAATTGTCCGCTTCAGTGCCGCCCGAAGTAAAAATCATCGATTCCGGTAGCGCATTAATCAAGCTAGCAACCTGCATTCTGGCTAATTCTAAAGCAGTTGCCGCCCTTTGTCCCCACTCGTGCAAACTAGAAGGATTTCCCCACTGTTGAGTGAGAGCTTTTTGCATGGCTTCAATTGCTTCTGGGCGTGTAGGTGTCGTCGCGCTATAGTCGAGGTAAATTTGCATGGCTTTAATTAATGATGAACTAATAATGAATGAATGACTACCTAATGAATAAGGCACTTATCCTAAAGGCATTAATGATTATTGACTAATGACTCATGATTGTTAAATTATGACTGATAACAACTGCCAAATGCCAACTGTCAACTGTCAACTGTCAACTGTCAACTGTCAACTGTCTAATGACTTCCTGGTTTACAAACGTTGTACTCTTCGTGGGACAAAACTTTTTGGGGAATTAAGTAAGTGCCGCAATCTTCACAAAGCATTCTGTAGTTGCGTGTTACAGGAATACTCACAATCCAACGGTTGTGACGCAGACGTTTGCCTCCGAAATCTCTGTAATTCTTATTTTCCCCCAAAGCTGCTATAATAGCGCGAGCTTTAGTAACTACGTGGTCTGGCAGACCTCTGAGATCGATCGCATCTCTAGCAAATGATGCTTCCCTCTCTTGTTTTTTGGTTTGTTTTTCTGCCAGCATTTCAACATATTGCTGCTGCGCCATCAACTCTTGCGTGCAGCGATGGCACGCTTTACCATATCCTTTGTGACCGCAATTAAAAATTGTTTTTCTTTTAGCCATAAAGCAGCAGTATCGGGTTTGACCCACGCCCCTGAATGCTGCTACCCTACCAGTGATGCTTCCGGCATCGAGGCAGTTCTACAAGACGTAAAATCTATTCCCTTTCATAAATTTTATAGGTTCTAAGTTTACTTTATCGAGTATGTTTGAATTGTGGGTAAGCCTATAACCTCAATAATTTTTTAAATTTTGTGACTGTATTTGATGATAATTTACTCGGTTTGTGTTGTGCTGGACTGCTGGCGATCGCTCTGGCGGCCTGCGGACAAGCCAAGCAGGAGGTGCAGAATTTGCCTCCGAGTCTGCCTCCGCTGCCTCAAGACGCCTTGTTGCAAGTATACTTCAATCAGTCCCTCACTTCTAATTATACAGAGCCTTATCGCGCGCAAACTAGACCTGGGGATGATTTAGAAAAGTTGGTCGCCGAGGCCGTAGCAAGTGCTGGATCGACCGTAGATGTGGCGGTTCAGGAGTTTCGCTTGCCCGGTATTGCGCGACAAATGGCCGATCGCGCGCGATCGGGAATTAAAGTCAGATTAATTGTCGAACATCTGTACAATCGTCCTTGGAGCGATTATACAGCCCAGGAGTTAGCGAAGTTACCCGATCGAGAGCGCGATCGCTACAGCGAATTTTTGCAACTCGCCGATACCAATAAAGACGGCAAATTAAGCCCGGAAGAAATCAAGCAAAATGATGCTTTTGTAATTCTCAAAGATGCCGGAATTCCTGTAATTGATGATACTGCTGATGGAAGTAAAGGCAGCGGTTTGATGCACCACAAATTTGTAGTAATTGACGGTAAAATAGTTATAGTAACTTCTGCTAATTTTACAACTAGCGATATCCACGGCGATTTCAAAACAGCAGCCAGTCGCGGCAATGCCAACAATTTACTAAAAATTGCCAGCCCTAAATTAGCGCAACTATTTACTCAAGAATTTAACATTATGTGGGGTGACGGGCCCGGAGGGAAACCGGATAGCAAATTTGGCATCAAAAAGCCGTTTCGCCCAGTCCAAAAAGTAAGAGTAGGGAATTCGACAGTTGCAGTGCAATTTTCACCTACGAGTGCGATTTTGCCTTGGGAAAAAAGCGTTAACAGTTTGATTAACAAAAACTTGGGCAGTGCGAAAAAGTCGGTTAATTTGGCACTGTTTGTATTTTCCGCCCAACGGTTGTCAAATACTCTAGAACTTGAATCTAGGCGCGGTGTGGCGGTGCGAGCTTTGATTGACTCAAATTTCATTTATCGCCCTTACAGCGAAGGTTTAGACATGATGGGGGCGACTTTGATGCCAGATTGCGGCGCGTTAGAAGCGGACAATCGCCCGTGGAGAAAGCCGCTGACTACGGTGGGGGTGCCGCTGTTGCCAATGGGCGATCGCCTGCACCACAAATTCGGTGTGATCGACGGAAATACGGTGCTTACAGGCTCTCACAACTGGAGTGAGGCTGCCAATCACGGGAATGATGAGACGCTATTGGCGATCGACAGCCCGGTAATTGGGGCCCATTTTGACCGGGAGTTCGATCGGCTTTACAAAGGTGCAATCTTGGGAATTCCCGCCCGAATTAAACAGAGAATTGACGCTAAGAAAAAAGAGTGCGAATCAGTGCAAGCAGCATCAAAATTTTCCGATGCTAAACCTCAAATTTCTGGCAAAAAGTTAGTTAATTTGAATAGCGCAACTCAGGAAGAATTAGAAACTTTGCCAGGAGTAGGCCCGAAGCTAGCCCAGAAAATTATTGCAGCGCGGGAAAAACAGCCTTTTCAGTCTTGGGAGGATGTGGAAAACTTGCCAGGAGTCGGAAACAAAACAGTAGACAAGTGGCGCGATTTAGTCGCATTTTAAACACTAGAAAAGATTGCAAAAATACCTAGGACGGGCAAGATGCCCATCCCACAATTTTTTTACATTAGGGGAAAATTTTTTAGGACGGGCAAGATGCCCATCCCACAATTTTTTTTTCTTGTGGGATGGGCTTCTAGCCTGTCCCAAAATTTGATGCAAATAACTTCTACAATCTTGTCTATTACTTCAAGTAACTGGGTGAAAGTAAAATGCCGCAGCTAACACGATATATGTCGCTAAAAGCAGCACTCCTTCCAGCCAATTAGAACGTCCGTCGAGACTAATTAGATTAGCGATTGTCACCGCGATGGCAACTGCAACCACTTCAAACGGATTAAAGTTTAAATCCATCGGCTGATGAATCACTATACCGATAATTACCAACACCGGCGCTACCAGCAAAGCAACTAGCAAACTCGAACCCATTGCTACAGAAACTGACAAATCCATATTGTTTTTCATCGCAACTCCCACCGCCGTTACGTATTCCGCCGCGCCACCCACAATTGGTAACAAAATTACGCCTGTAAACAGCGGTGTCAATCCCAATCCTTTGGTAGTTTCTTCGACAACGCCTACGAAAATTTCTGATTCAAAAGCAACGGCAACAGTTGAAGCAACTAGCACCCCTATCCACAGCCACAAATTCGGTTTGTGCGCGGTGGATTCATCGGTATTTTGAGGATTTTCTGACTCTAGTTCTAGCAAGCTGACTTCGTAAAGATAGCTGTGAGTTTTTAAGGAAAATAGCAGTGTTAGCGCGTAAACTGCAATTAGGACGATCGCAGTTATCAACGAAAGATTCTGAATGGCTGCGGGTTCGACTCCATTGGATGTGTAAATTACCATTGTCGGCAGCAGAATCGCAATCACTGCGAGAGTCATGGTGGAACCGTTCACCCGCGCGATAATTGGCTTGAATTCTTGTTCTTTGTAACGGATTCCTCCTAGCAGCATGGAAAATCCCATAACTAAGAGTAAGTTGCTGATAATTGTGCCCGTGATGCTGGCTTTTACAATGTCAATTAAGCCAGCTCTTAGGGCAACTATGGCAATAATTAATTCCGTAGCATTGCCGAAGACTGCATTTAATAAGCCACCGATGGATGGCCCTGTGACGATCGCCACTTCTTCTGTTGCTGTACTCAACCAAATCGCCAGAGGTATAATGCCTAAAGCGGACGTGATGAAAACCGTGAGGGAACCCCAGTGCAAATACTCAGCGGCGATGGAAATGGGGATGAAAACTAACAGGGCTATGGAAAGATTTTTTTTGATTGACATAGGGAGTCAGATGGTGTATTGAAGGGTGAAATCGAGTTATCGGGGCGATCGCAAAGTTGATTTTACACTATTCAACTATTCTCTGACAATTCGGGTGGCAAGTGCGATCAATAATTGGGAATTTTTAACCGCAAATGCACGCAGATCGAAGCAGATTGAATATAAGATAATTATATCGACATCCGTGAAAAGATATGTCTCAATCTGTAGTGCCAGTTGTTGAATCAAAGCAAATTGATACTTCACCCACTTTGACCTTTGAAGAATACCGATTTTATCAAACTGATTCCGACCTACAATATGAACTGTACAAAGGCAAATTAATTGCGATGCCAACCGCAACAGTTTTACATATCAAAATTTGCGAATATTTAGTTTACAAATTGCAGCGTTATTTAGCTGAACACAATCTTGACTTAGTAGCAAAAACAGGCCTGGGAGTCAGAACAGAAGAAGATACCTCTCGGATTCCTGATGTAGTTGTTTGCACTCAAAGTCTTTTAGAACAAGCTGCTGCTAGACCAGGTTCTGGTATCCTCGATTTTGAGGAAAAGCTCCTGTTAGTCATAGAGGTAGTGAGTCAAAATCGGCGCGCCGATTATGTGATTAAACGAGCTGAGTACGAACTAGCTAACGTACCTGAATATGTAATTGTTGACCCTACACCTAACAAGGAACTCGTGCGAATTTTAGCCTTTCCTGAAGGGGAAGACATCTATACCCAGACTGATTTTATGGCGGGGCAACAAATGGTATCTGTAGTATTTCCCAATCTGACATTATCAGTGAATGAAATACTGTCTCCGCCATTAGTTGAAGGGTTGATTAAAGCAGAACAAGCTCGGTTCCATGAACTTGAACAACGGGCTGAAAGATTAGCGGTGAGGTTGCGAGAATTAGGAGTAGATCCCGATCGCATTTAGGAGCTTCGATGACCCAGAAGTCATGAGTTAATTGTTATTACTTCTATCAAATCCGCGCTGCATCGGAATTATTCAGATATCTCCGATCTGCATCTGCGTGAATCTGCGTCAATCCCTTGTCATCTGCGGTTCACAAATTCTCTTTTTTTGACCGCAGATTAACACAGATTAACGCAGATGAGTTAGATATATTCCGGTTGCACAGTCCGTGATTGTTGACACTTTTTTGCGTCCATGACTGCGATCGATCGGGCTTGATACTGTGCAGCTATTCAACCCAACGCACCCGCACAAAATGAGCTTCGCGCCCCCAGAAGTCGTGACTTACAGAAATATCAACAACACTCAAATTAAACGGAATAGCAGTTGTGACGTACCGCTGAGCCAGAGCTCCCAAATCAGGAGCTAACTGAGCCGCCGCCGCTGCTGCAGCACCCAAACCCAAAAGTTGTAAAATTGGCCCTCGCGGTAAGGCTAAATTAATGCCAACAGCAAGTCCAGCCGTTAGCAGCATTGCCACCGACAAATTCGTGCCACAGCGCGGATGTACAGCTAAATCCCACTCTCCGCTGGCAATCCGCTGCAAAGCCTCGCGCACTGCCTGACGCAACTGTGCAATGTTAACGTGGCCATAAAGATAGAACCCTTGGTCTGTGGACATCCCGCCCAATAACTCATTATCGGTTCTTGCTGTGGCCGCACCAACCGATTGGCTTAGTACCCAAACAGTAGCGTGTTCCAAAGCATGAACTTGTCGCAAAGCCAATATTTCCTTCAAGCCGGGCACAAAATCGAGTTGTCGCAACAAGTCAGCATCTTGAGTCCGCTGCGGGGCAAAGTCGAAGGGAAACTGGTCGGTGCGGCCGGAAGCAGAAGCAGTAGTTGTCATATTAAAACGCCTCCATTAACTCCATTAAGTGGATATTTAACATTAGCAATTCGGTTGAGAAAAAGCCGTTAACAGTTGACAGTTGACAGTTGACAGTTGACTTCGGAGTGCGAAGTTTTTAGGCAGGGGATTTAAGCCCCTGCCTAAAAACAATCCACCTAAAGGTGGGGGCTTAAATCCCCTGTGCTTTGGTCATAAATTATCAATAGTTGTGACTTTAAAACCTAGCAATGGCAGGTTTTGTGCAAAAATTATTAGCACTCAACCTGCCCTTACTAAAAGATCGCACTTATTCCCAGTTTATCGTTCGAGCCGCTGGCCGTCGCGGAACACTCCCGGAAACCGCCGGCCACTGGTATCGATAATTGTCCCTTTGCCGTGAGGCAATCCCTTACGAAACTCTCCCTGATAGCGGATACCGTTGGAAAACGCGCAGCTACCCCTAGCATCAAGTTCTTGATTAAAGAACTGTCCCGAACACCGGGTACCGTCAGCGCGGGTGAACACTCCCGTACCTAAAGGCTTGCCCCCTAAAAATTGACCGACAAAGCGATCGCCGTTAGCAAAAATGAATTGCCCCTGTCCAGTCGGCGTACCCACTTTCCACTCCAGAGAAAACGGCCCTATATAGCGATCGCCATTAGTAAAAATAGCTGTCCCGGAACTAACTTTGCCATCTCGGAATATGCCCTCGACGCGGGCGTCGTCCTTAAATATAAATTGTCCTCGACCGTTTGGCTGGCCCTGACGGAACTGCCCCTCATAGCGATCGCCGCTGGAGTATATGTATACCCCAGTGCCACTGGGCAAACCGTTAACGAACTGTCCGATGTAGCTATCGCCATCGTCGTAATCGCACCTCACCCTACCTGTAGCGATAGCTGGCACGCAGCGACCGGTTTTAGCTCCTGTTCCTTGCGCCATTGATGGCAAGGGATAAGTCGCGTAACTAGCAATTCCCAACACTGATGCAACTAATACAGCAATTCCACTGGTTTTAAAACGGGAAATCATTAACTAAGTCTCTCCTATGCGCTTCTGGATATTATTTTCGTTCGTCATTTGTCTTTTGTCCGATTTCTGGTCAAAAGTGGCCTGAAAACCTCAATTTATGCTTTACGAAACTCCGCGTTTGCCGTTGCGATATACCCCCGGAAAGCGCCTACCGCTAGCATCGATCATCGTCCCGACACCGTGAGGCACTCCCTTTCGCAATTCTCCTTCATAGCGCGTACCGTTGGGGAAAGTGCAGGAGACACTAGCGTCTAGTTCTTGATTAAAAAACCTGCCGGAACAGCGAGTGCCGTCTTTGCGTACTAATACCCCTGGGCCAAAGGGGGAACCTGCAAAGAATTGTCCTTCATAGCGATCGCCATTGTCGTAAAAAAATTGACCCCGCCCTGCAGGTTGGCTGCTAATAGCATCAGTCTGAACGTTTCTGACGACTGCGAACTCTCCCACGTAGCGCTCGCCGTTGGGGAAAATCACCGTCCCAGACCTCATCGTGCCGTCTTGGAACACGCCTATGTAGCGGCCATCATCTTTAAAAATGAATGTCCCTCTACCATTTGGCACTCCATTGCGAAATTGTCCTTCGTAGCGATCGCCATTAGCATACACGTAAACTCCGCTGCCATCGGGGAGGCCGTTAACGAAGTTTCCCTCGTAGTTATCGCCTCCCTCGTAATTGCATTTCACTCTTCCCGTAGGAGGGTTTCCTTGGCAGAAGGGAGAGCGTTTTCCTTCTTCTGGTTTTGGCTCTGGTGTTGGCTCTGGTGTTGGTTGAGCCATTGATGGCTGGGGATTCAAGAGATTAGTGGCGCTGCCGATACAAGAAGCAACTAATATCACCATCCCTAATTTTTGAATTGAACCGAGCATGAGAAATCTCCTTTGACTTCTATTACTAATAGGGATTTTATAGAAGCTAAGACTCGCTGAAAAGTCGTCTATTTTTTAATCCCTCTACTAATTTTACCTTCAGATTCGATATCAGCCATAAATACAAAAAGGCAAAAACTCTAATTTTTGCCCTTAGCATTTTTCATACTTTGCTGTCTATTTTCAGCGTCGCGTTGAGTTATTCGGATTTGACAGACGGCTAATAACTGCATTGGCGGGTTGTTGGCGACTTGCAGGTTTTTCGCCAACACCTTTGGCTACCTCAACGCCGTTTTCCTCCAGAATCACGACTGGATCTGCTCCGGGCTTGATATCCACCCGCTTCACCAACACTTGCCCGTTTGACAACCGCTGCCCGACTTTGACATATCGGCTGGTTGGTTCATTCGGTACTTTGACAATCACTTGCGTCTCGTTACCAACTTTTACCACCCCGCTGACTTCAGTGCCTGTAGCGAGGTCAGTAGAAGGCGGTGGCGGTGGTGGCGCAACTACTGGGATCTGGGGAGGAGGTGGGGGATTGGGGTCTCTCCACTGGGCCGGGCGCTTGTCCACTGGCAGTTCCGGCAGATCCGGCACTCCTATGGGTCTAGCTGCAATTGGCTGGGGCGGGCGCGGGGGTGCTGGACGGCGCGGATTCCTACCGGTAGTTGGTGTTGAAATTGGGCGACCGCCCACTTGAGGCGTATTCAGCCCCGGAACTTGGCGCGGCGAGCCAATTTGCGATCCATCGCCTCCCGGCAGATAAGGATCTCCGGGGCCACGACCCAATGGAGGGGTATCGAGTCCAGGAACTTGGCGCGGCGAGCCAATTTGCGCGCCTTCGCCTCCTGGAAAACCAGGCTGTCCAGGGCGACTGCCCAATTGAGGCGCATTCAGCCCCGGAACTTGGCGCGGCGAGCCAACTTGCGCGCCTTCGCCTCCCGGCAGAGAAGGATCTCCGGGGCCCGCTGCTATTAACGGAGATCCCGCTGGGCGACGCCCTAATGGCGGGGGGCTTAGCCCAGGCACTTCTGGCAACCGGGCTAATTCCCGACCCAGGGCCGTCTCGCCTGCTGGCTGACGATTTGTCGGGCTTGCTGATAGAACTGGCAGAAGAGGCGCTTTTGCGATTGTTCGCGCCTCATAGTCTTGATCGCGGAGGGCTGCATCAAGTCTATTCTTACCCTGTCGCCAAACTGCTTGCAGCAAATTTCCTCGCGTCACACAGGAAAGTTCCCCCCTTCTTACTGTCGGCGGTCGATATACCTCAATTGCCTCGGCAATTTCCGGCACGATGGAACACCGGAGAGCATCAGCAGGTGATCTTTCTCCGTAAAGGTCCCACAAGTTTGAGGCTGTCACATATTCACCTAGGGCCTTTTCTATTCTTCTGAATAATGGTCGGTTAGTTAGTAGTAACTCTCGTCTGGTTACACCAAAATTCCTTGTTCCTGGTACTCCGTAAATAGTCTCGACTAATTTACGCACATCAGTACCGTACTCAGAGTTTTGTGTGGTGTCATCCAGCAGAGCCTGAAGCGTCCTGAATTCGCTGACAACGCCTCTTGCTGTCGGGCTGAGATTGATTTGGGGAGCTGCCGGGCCTTTGAGCTTAACTCCTCCAATTTGGACTGGGCGGGATAGTTCTGGCAGTTTAGGTATCATGGCCACCTGTCGCTGCGGCAGTTTGGGCAACGGATTGACTGTCATCGGTCCTGCTGGGACTCCGCCCGGGACATCGCCAACTCCGGGAGGGTTTTGAACTGTGATCGGCGGCAGCGGCCCAAATGGGTCTAACTGAGAAGGATTCGCTGTCACAGGGCCTTGGGGCACCGGCTGAAGCGGAAGCGTTGGATTCCTGTCCTTTTTGTTGCCGATACTGGTTTGAGCCTGTCTCGCTCGTTCGTCTGGGTTGGTCGATCGAATTAACCCGGGAGGCTGGGCGGCTACTATTGGAGACTGGAAAGTCTGAGTTCCTGGGGTGGGGCTGGCAGAGGCTGCCGGAGACGGAGAGGCTGCACTAGGGCTGGGGCTGGGGCTGGCTGTGTTGCTGCCCTCGCCACCGCAGCCTGCGATCGAGAAAGCTAGTAGTCCTATAGTCGCAAAATATAAAAGTTTGTGCATTGCCGATCGCCCCTAAATCCTTAATTTCAAGATTTCCAACAAGGCTCTGCAATTACAGCCTGTTGCCGTTTATAAGTTTATCTGTGTTTCGATGTTATGCGATCGCTTAAAAATTGCCAAGTATTCCTCATGATCTGATCAGGCTCTTCGGGCGCTGGGTTTTCTGGAGCAAGTTAGGATATCAATGGCGGTCGTTGTTCGACATATTGAATTAATTAAGGTATTTAGATTATTGGCAAAAGTGATTCTCAAGCGGATTTGGCGATCGGGCTTGGTTTGTGCGAGCGTTTTGGTTGGTATGGGATCGGTGGGGGGCGAGGTGCATTCTTATTCACATCAGCCAGAAACTCAGGTGATGACATTGGTGCCCGATGTTAGTTCCCAGCCGCTCGATCGCACTATAACGGGATCGGCATTCACAACTGGCAAATTGTACTCTCAGTTTTGGAACCCATCCAATCCTGGTGCCAAACCCCCAGCCAATCAACCGGCTAAGCCACGCGGGAATCCACAGGTATTTCAAGCTAAAATCAAGCGTCGCGCTGGCGGGACGCCGGTGATTGATGTGGTTTTTAACGGCAACAAGACTTTTGAGATGATTCTCGATACCGGGGCAAGCGGCACTTTGATTTCTCAACGGATGGCTACTGCACTGGGAGTAAGGCCGGTGCGTACCGTGAGAGCGGGGATCGCTGACGGTAGCGTTGTCGAGTTCCCGATCGGCGTAGTGCGATCAATTCGGGTTGGGGGTGCTGTGATCCAAAATGTCGAAGTGGCGATCGCCAAACAAATGCCAATAGGTCTGCTTGGTCACGATTTCTTTGGCAATTACGATGTCAAAATTAAAAAAGATGTTGTAGAATTTTATGTCCGCTAAAAGTGAGCCGATTCGAAAACGGATTTGTGCTCAACTGGTTTAAAGTTATTCCCAGCCCAGTCAAAGCTGTTTAATCTATTCCTTAAGGCAGTAGAAAAAGTCGGCAATCTGTGGTAGTCTTCTTAGTGTTTCAATAGCAACCTACCGTTGAACTATTCGTGAAAATGCGGCGGCAAAAGCAGGGTCGCTGTTGGTGAGATAGGTAACAGCCTCCGACTGTGCATCTACAGTACAGGGCAAGGCAATCAATTAAACAATTCCCAAAGCAGGTCGAGATTAGTTCCCAAAATGCTGTGGCTGAGGGAATTTTGGTAGGCATGGTTCAGCCGGAGCCTAGAAAATATGTAAACTGATTAGCGGCAGATGTTCCGCAAGATCGGAAATACATGACCATCGAGAAATTAATTATTGTAAATAAGGTATTCGCATGGCACAAGCGTCTGTATCTCCTGTAGTGCTGATTATTCTAGACGGCTGGGGTTATCGTGAAGAAAAAGACGGAAATGCGATCGCCGCTGCGAAAACACCCGTGATGGACAGTCTCTGGGCCGCTTATCCCAGAACTCTGATTAAAACATCGGGCCGGGCGGTAGGACTGCCAGACGGGCAAATGGGTAACTCAGAGGTTGGTCACTTGAATCTGGGCGCGGGGCGCGTCGTTCCTCAAGAGTTGGTGCGGATCTCGGATGCAGTGGAAGATGGTTCTTTGCTCAACAACCGGGCGCTGGTTGGACTTTGCGAGAAAGTCCGCGCCACTGGCGGCAAGTTGCACCTGACTGGTCTTTGTTCTGAAGGTGGGGTTCATTCCCATCTCAGTCATATTAAGGGTTTGCTGCAATTAGCAAAAGCACAGGGAATTTCTGATGTTTGCATTCACGCGATTACTGACGGTCGTGATACTACTCCGAAAGAGGGTGTCGAAGCTCTAGGCAAGATAGAAAGTTATATCGCAGAGGTAGGGGTCGGTCGGATTGCGACCATCAGCGGCCGCTACTACGCTATGGATAGGGACAAGCGCTGGGATCGGGTGCAGCGCGCTTACGAGGTGATGACGACTGAGGGTGCTCCTGACGGTCGATCGGCTGTGAATGTGTTGCAGGCCTCATATACTGAAGGAGTGACCGACGAGTTTGCTGTTCCGACTCGGATTTCTCCGGGGGCCGTGGCATCCGGCGATGGGATGATTTTCTTTAATTTTCGCCCGGACAGGGCTAGAGAATTGACTCAGGCTTTTGTATCTCCAGATTTTAAGGGGTTTGAACGGCAGTTAATTGAGCCGCTGACGTTTGGGAGTTTTACTCAGTACGACCCGAAACTGTCGTCGGTAATGGTGGCTTTTGAACCGCAGAATTTGAACAATATTCTAGGCGAGGTGATTTCTAAGAACGGTTTGCAGCAGTTGCGGACGGCGGAAACTGAAAAGTACGCTCACGTAACTTATTTTTTTAATGGGGGTCTGGAAGAGCCTTTTATCGGGGAACACCGGGAGTTGGTGCAGAGCCCGATGGTGGCGACTTACGATGAGGCGCCCCAGATGTCGGCAGACCTGGTGACGGATGGCGTGGTGACGGCTTTGGAAAAAGGCATCTATTCGTTTATGGTGATTAACTACGCTAACCCGGATATGGTTGGTCATACGGGGATGATGGATGCGACGATAATTGCGATCGAAACTGTGGATAAATGTTTGGGGCGGCTGTTGAGCGCCATTAGTAAAGCTGGAGGTACGGCAATTATTATTGCTGACCACGGAAATGCTGAGCAGATGTTTGACGAGGACGGGAATCCTTGGACGGCTCACACTACTAACCCGGTGCCGTTTATTCTGGTAGAAGGCGAAGGTCGGAAGATTCCGGGTCACGGAACGGAGGTTCCTCTGAGGGCGGACGGTTGTTTGGCGGATATTGCGCCGACGATTCTGGAGCTGTTGAGGTTGCCTCAGCCCCCGGAGATGACGGGGCGCTCTATGATTGAACCCGCTAATTTTGAAGTTCGTGCCAATCGCACTCCGGTGCGAGTTCGATTGTAGAAAGTCTGGGTCAAATCTAGTTACAGCTAGGGTCACGGCACTGTGCCCTTATTCGTGCCAACTTAAGCCTGAAGCCCTTGATAAATCTCGTTTTTACCTGAGTCTCGATCCCCCTAAATCCCCCTTAAGAAGGGGGACTTTGAAAAGACTCCTGTCCCCCCCTTCTTAAGGGGGGCTAGGGGGGATCTAGATTTAATAGTCAAACAGCAGTCTCTGACTACGTTTGAGCTTAAGTTGACACGCCTTGGGCAGTGCCGTGTCCCGGAGGAGTTTGTGTGCGATCGACCGAATTTGATATGATGATTGATTACCGATTACTAATTACCAATTACCTCAGATTATGAATATTGTTTCTGTGTTACAAGTGATCTGGTCTTTGTCTGCTTTAGGACTTGTGGTTTTTGTATTGCTACACAGTCCTAAAGGCGATGGTATTGGAGGGATTGGCGGACAAGCTCAATTGTTTACCAGCGCCAAAAGTGCAGAAACGAGTCTGAACCGGATTACTTGGGGTCTGTCTATTGTTTTTATGGGTTTGACTGTGATTTTGAGTGCTGGTTGGTTAACGCCTAAGTTATAAGATTTGGATTTGTAACCGCAGATGAACGCAGATAGACGCAGATAATATCAAGTTCATCTGCGTTTATTTTCGTCTATTTGTGTCTATCTGCGGTTGCAAAAATGCGGTTGTGGAAAGTTACAGTAAAACCTCGATTGCTGGCTGGTTTGGGATTGGCTTTATGTTGTTTTAGCCTGATAATTGTGAGTCAGGTTAATACTCCGGCTGCAAGTCTTTCTCCTCTCCCGAATAGTTGGCCGCCTTCATATCGTTTCCGATTGCATCGGAATAATAAAATCGAGTCAACAGTTAACACTCAACCATTGAGTTTTTCAACCCCTAGTCAACAGTCAACAGTCAACAGTCAACAGTCAACAATCATTCCGGTGCAACCGGAATTGATATCACAGGTTCACCCTTTGCCGCCAACGCTGGCCAATTGGCAAGATTCCACCGATAGCGGTGATTATTTTGACCAGGTTAAGCCACCGAATTTCGGTCATTTGTTGTGGTCGAAGTTTCCGATTCAGGTTTATGTTGAGCGTCCTGTTGATGCTAATAAGTCTGAAGCATGGGTGGCTGCTGTGTTGGATGTTGTGCGGGAATGGGGGGTTTATTTGCCTTTGGAAGTGGTGGATAGTTCGGAGGTGGCTGATATTAGGATTTTACGTCGGGCTCCGCCTTTGCGTCAAGGGGTTTTGCGATCGCGCTCTGGAGAGGCTACCTATGAATTATACGCCCGTCGGGAGCGAGATAAAACAGTTTTATCTCATCGGTTTTCGGTTTATTTGAATCCGAATCAAGTGGGTAAGTATGTTCCGGCGACGGCGCGGCATGAGTTGGGTCACGCTTTGGGAATTTGGGGCCACAGTTTGATGGAAACTGATGTGCTTTATTTTTCTCAGGTGAGAAATCCCCCGCCTATTTCAGCGAGGGATGTTAATACTTTGAAGCGGGTTTATGAACAGCCGACTCGGTTGGGGTGGGAATTGTAGTTACGCGCGAATGGAATTGGCTTCTACAGAAACCAAGTCCGCCTTCGCGGACTCTAAGAACACGATAGTTAATAGGAAAAAGAAGAAAGATGAAAGATGAAGCTTTTGGGATTGTGCCAGTTTTTGCGACTGAAACTGATAGTTTATTTTTGTTGATTCAACATCAAGCCGGACATTGGGCGTTTCCAAAAGGTCACGCGAATCCGGGGGAATCGGCGCTAGAAACGGCGAAGCGGGAGTTTGAGGAGGAAACTGGCATCCGCGATTGTGAAGTGCTTGAGGAGCCTAGTTTTGTGGAACGTTATTCCTTTGTTAAGGAAGGGAAGCCTAGTTCTGTGCAACATTATTCCTCTGCGAAGGAAGGAGAATCAATTGAAAAGACTGTTACTTACTTTTTGGCTTTTGTAAATTCAATGGAAGTTCAGTTGCAAGTAGAGGAAGTTCAAAATTCGGCCTGGACTTCCTTTGAGGATGCAGTTAAGCTGATTACTTTTGATGGGAATCAGCAAGTTTTAAGGGAAGTTAAAGCATTTTTGGACGCGAGGAATGAGTGTTAATCAGTCTTGGACGCACACTTGTTTATGTAGGCTGCGGAATGCGAACCTTACAGTATAAGTAGCGTGTTAAAGCACTTTTGGCGTCCACGACTGTTAATATTTAGTGTGGTTATATAGCAATCCTAAATGATTTGTGTAATTCTTGTAGGGGCAAACCCCCCGTGGTTGCCCCGCCTTGGCTGGGGTAGGCACGGGGGCACTACCCCTACATATTTTTACAACTGATTTAGGATTGCTATACGATCGCAATTAAGTTTGTAGTAAGGACGTTAGTGCTTAGTGGCCACCAGCTTTAAGAGAGGGCTCCAGTCCTTACTACAAACAAATTGTTTTGTTAGATACCCCACTTCTTGAAAAAGTCGGGTATCTAGGTATTGTGTGGGATTATTTGTTGGTTTTCTGGGCTTGGGCGTGGTGTTGCAAGCGAGAGAAAACGTTGTAGGCGTCGGGGCCAGGATTATCGTGTTCGAGAGCGCCGTCTATGGGGCCGTCTATGGCTTTCCAACCAGGAATTCCGCCTTTTAGTTCGGCTACTTTTCTAAAGCCTGCTGCGCGGAGAAGATTGGCAGCTTCGGCGGTTTGTTCGTCGTTTTCGCCGTAGATGTAGATGTCGCGGATGGGTTCTAAACTGGATTGTGCTCGATCGACTAATTCGTCTATTGGCATCGGTACGGCACCGGTAATGTGGCTTTTGGCGAAGGTTTCAAAGTCACGGGCGTCGATGATTGTGAGTCCGGGTTCGCCCCAATCTAAACGGGCTTTGAGGTCGTGGCTAGATGCTTGAGCTTTTAAACCAGGAGGGGTGGGAGTCAAGTCGGGAAGTTTTTCTTTGATGTTGGAAATTTGGTCGGGAATAGTTTTCATGGGTAAACTGTTGTTGAGTGTTTTGATTGCCATTGCAATGTAACAAGATGCCTAAGTTGAATTCGTCTTTCTAAAGGCAGAATCGAGCATTGAACTAAAGTCGCAGTTACGCTGGTTTGCTGGTTATTAGCTGCGGTTGAGAGCGCTATATTTGTTGAGTTTGCTAGGAGGTAGCGGGCTGTGCTTAAAATTGTTTCGATCGCATTTACTGCGGAGAATTTGAACTGCGATCGCTCGTTTTATCCGCTATTTTATCAAAAAATCGTATTTTAGTCAATACCAATTGTTTTTAAATAAAACTTGCATAAGTTGTGCGTAGCCTCGCGCGGATTTTTGCGAAAAAGTTTAAATGTTGGCCAGCAAGGTTTCTGGTAAAATTTAAGAGTAAAAACAAGTATTTAAAGGTATGGATATGTCTGAGAAAAGTGAAATTGCGGTGCCTATAACTTTGACACCGGAAGAGCAAGCGGTGTGGGATGCGAAGGCGAAAGTTCGGGTGCTGCTGAATTTGTGGGATTTGAGCGGCGGGAAGATGAAGGTGAAAAAGGGGGATTTGACTAAGCGGATTGTGCGGACTAATGAGACGAGTCAGAGATATCTGGGAGTGCTGGGTGAGTTGCAGGCGACTGGGGCGATCGAGTATTCGCTGGTAAATCGGGTGACGCTGGTGGAATTGACCGCGAAGGGGAAAGAAGTTTTAGCGGAAGGCTTGAAAAGTAAGGATTCTCTGTTTGAGTTTGACGGTTCTCAAATCGGTACTCGGCTGGGGAATTCTTTGTTGAAGTGGATTCGGCATCAGGATGGTGCGGCGAGTGTTGCGGTTGAGAAAGGGAAGGGGGATGTAGGGACGATCGCATCCTATGAGGATTTTAAGGCTGTGGCGCTGGATGTGTATGACAGCTTGAACCGGGATTATAACTTAGACGATTTAGTCCCGATTTATCGGATGCGTCGGGCGATCGGAGAAAGGATTGGGCGATCGGAGTTCAATGAGTGGCTGTTGGAAATGCAGGCTAATGACATTTTTCAGCTTATAGGTGGCAGTGTAGAAGACAGCGCCCCCGACAAAATCGAAGATTCTATCACCACAAAAGTCAACGGTTTGCGCTGCTATGTCAAGCGTTTAACCTAATTAACTTGAGTTAGTAGTGCATTCGCTCCTTTATCTTCACACTCACACAAAACGATGAATGACTTTCACTCCTCAATCGCATATCTCAGTAAAGCTATTGCAAGTCAAAACCCTTTTGACAGATCGTTAATAGTCAGGAGCAATGATATTTGGAAGCCAAATTTTCCTGACGTTTCTTCTATCAATGCTCATGCCTCTGATGGTATTTTTCAAGCAATCGAGCAAATTCGTGCCGGGTATCGCACAGTTAGTGGCATCACGATCAGAGCTGAAAAAGGTCTAGGAAAAAGCCACCTAATCAGTCGGATTCGCCGCCGCCTTTTAGATGAAGGTGGCTCTTTCTTTGTTTATATGAGCGACGTAGATTATGGGAATTTAAACCGAGTCAACGCTAACTTTCTAAATACTTTGTCCTCAAGCCTGAAACAGATGGGTAACGAAGGCGTAATGCAGTGGCAAGAATTAGCAACTGCTTTGATCAATGAGGCATTAGGGGAAACTTACATACCTCAGCAGCTAGTCAAGCAATTTTCTGGGGAATTAGCTGAAAAGCCTAAATTAGTTGATGCCTTAACTGCCAAAGTGCTTCGACTTAAGCCAAACATCGAAAATCCATATTTGATCCAGGCTATTCTGTGGACACTTTCTTTAGATAAAGTGAGTTTTGCAACCAACTGGCTATCTGGAAGAGCCTTGGCACAGGCACAAGCTGATGCAATGGGTTTGCCAAATTCTACAGAAGAGGATAAAGAAGGCGAAGCATTGCAGACTGTTTGCCAAATTTTAGACTTAATCGGTGATTATAGAACTCTAGTAATTGGCTTTGATGAGTTAGAGAGTGTAGATCGGAATGAAGCTGGTTTCAACAGGGCGCAGGTCGTCGCACTCTTAGTAAAAGACTTGTACAGTAAAATTAAACGAGGTGTCTTAATGACAGCTATGTTTGATGAAACTTGGTTTAACATTAGATCATTACCGCAGGCAGAGTCAGTCACAGCGAGAATGGGTGAAAAGATTTTTGATTTAAAGTATCTCAATGCTGATGATGTAGTGACTCTAGTTTCTCAATGGCTCGAACAATTTTATGACAGTAAAGATTTAATTCCACCTGATCCTGTTTATCCTTTTGATGAAGGTGAACTGAGAGAACTGGGAAAAGAAAAGTTAATTGTCAGAAAGGTTTTAGAGGAGTGTGCTAAGAATTGGAAAGTGCCTGGTGCTCCTCCACCGCAAACCGCACCAGATCCACTCCATCAAGTTGAACTTGCTTTTAACAATGAACTGAATGCACTTGAGGAAACAATCGAGAAATATTTTGAGGATAGCAGTATTTTAGCGGAAGCTCTATATTTTGGCTTGCTGGCACTAAAAGGCAAGAGTGTGGAAAAAGTGCAAGTTGAGGAGATTGAAAAGGTACAAACTAAAGCAGCAGACAGAGGTTATCTCCACTTTAGAATTCGAGGCAAAGAAAATGGAAAATCTGTTAAGATAGTAGTAGCAGTTGTTCAAGAATCTGGGGCAAGATTTGTAAGTGCCGCATTAAAGCGATTAATTGATTATCAAAAGTTTGATATGACTCGCGGTTGTTTAGTTCGTTCTAAAGATGTTAAACCGAATACTGTAGGGAAACAGTGTTTAGACAAACTTCTTTCTCAAGAACTAGGTGGAGAATTTGTCAAGCTTGCAAGTGAAGATATCAAGCCTCTATTAGCCATTTATTTGGTCAACAAGGCTCACACAGATTACGAGCTAACCGAAGACCAAATACAGCAGTTTATTGTTCAGAAAAAGCTCGCAACTGAAAATTATCTAATTTGTGAAATTCTTAGCGATCCGTCAGGTCAGATTCCTGATGGTTTGGTTCCTGACAATAAACCTCAAATTCCGTCGCAACCTAATCCAACTGAAATTAACAACCTCAACGAAGCACTGGATAAATTATTAGGTCAAATAAGTGGATGAGTTATTCTGTTTTTGTTGATACGGCTTTGCAGTTACCTGCGCCAGATGTGGAAGCCTTAATCGAAGGGCGAGTTATTGCAGCCATTCCTCGAATTTTCATCGAGCCGGGTAGGTCATTTGCCCTATATCCAGCCAATATTTCGATTAATTTGCTACCCCATGAGCAATATTACCGATCGAGTTTTTTACCAATTGCTAAAACCTCATTTTCTCAGTTAACTTCTGAGACGATTTTGATAAAAGCTTGGGCTAAATGCGAATTGTGCCAAATACTAAACGATCCAGAATCATTAGAGGCTTTGTCGCGGTTAACAGTCTGGACAACAGAGGGATTACAGCAAATTCTCCAGCAACGACGTTATATTTTTCTAGCTCATCTTCGCGTTTATTTGCTACCTCAGCCGCTGGAAATGTCTGTGCATCCCAGTGGCAACTTTGTATCTTTGCCAAAATCCCTAACTGTTACTGATTCAACGCCTGTGGTGAGCGAGTCTATCTTTGCCAAACGCCGTCAAAAGCTGGAAAAACTAGAGCCTCCTGAACATCCAGAATTGGAAGAGTTGCAAAGTGCATTAGTGCATTTATCCACCACTAACCCAAAAGCCCAACAACTAGACGCAGAAATCAAAATGTTTCTAGGTTGGAGTAGCGATAAGCCTGTAAAACCAATCAAACCGGATTTATCTTGGATAAAGACTATAGCAGCTTTGGGAAATCGCACCAAAGAACTAGATAAAGACAAAAGCAACTATCAAGCAGGAACCGACTTTGAAATTGTAGTGCGCGATAGCCTTGAGTTTTTGGGATTTACCATAGATTATGCTCACAAAGGTGGTGCTGGCGGCTTAGATTTATTATGCTCCAAACCTTACCCCTTAGTTGGCGAGTGCAAATCCGGTAAAAAAATCCCTAACGATACAGCAGTTCAATTGCTGAATTTAGGAACGCTACGGCTGAAAGATAAAGAAACACTCGCAAAAGCAACTAAGTTGATTATTGGCCCTGGCGTTCCAACTACTCAACTTATGGAGGCAGCCAAAGTACACGGTATGGCAATTATGAACCCTGAAACGCTTGAGAAACTGGTTAAACTTCAAAGCAACTATCCTAACTCAGTGGACTTGTTTAAACTGAAAGAATACTTAAAACCGGGACAATCTGATGATGAAGTTGCTAAATATATTGAGCAAGTTGAACAAGAAATTAAAGTGCGATCGCACGTTCTTTCTATTCTGAAAAAGTATCACGAAAATAGTGGTCATGAACGAGCAAGTGTGGATGCTCTTAGCGGTGCGTATTCAATGTCTAACCCACCCAAGAAGTTGTCCCGCGAAGAGTTGCACGAAATGTTAGTAGAACTTTCTTCTCCGCTGACGGGTTTCTTAGGGCGAATTAAAGGCGAAGATTTAGGGCGCGATCGCTTTTATTTCCTGCGCGACTTGCCACTAGATGATTGAGATACCTCAAGGGCGATTCCCTTCGGGATAGCTTCGCTTCACGTACTTCATCCATTTCCTACACAGCATCAGGATCTACGCCCAACTCCCGCAACCTCGCCGCCAATCTTTCAGCACGCTGTTCGACTGTTTGTAGTTGCTGCAATTGAGCTTGTTCTGCCTTAATTAACCCTTCTACCAATGGCGGGTTTAGTATTTCATCCACCGATAAAACCAGATCGGGAAATACTACAGACACAATTTCCTCACCAGGCAAGAAATCTGTATACGTGTAACCATCTTCACCTTCAATCAATGCAAAAAGCCTGATTCTTTGCTTGCCCGTTTTAGGGTCAACAATGCAATATTCTGGCACATTCGCTAATTCGTACTCTCCGCGTTTAATCACGTAATCTTCGCGGCGATTTTCGCTGACTACTTCTACCACTAACAGCGGCTTTTCATCAAATTCGAGGATACCTGCACCGGGTCGAGCAGCAGCTTGTTCCAAAAGACTTTGAGTGCAGACAACTACATCGGGAATCCGAGATTTATCTTCATCTGTTCTCACTCCCAGACCCGTTTTTACTACTAAGTCGAGATTGTGTTCAGCTAGGTAACGCTGCAACTGGTAAACTAAATATTCGCAAATTTTGATGTGTAAAACTGTTGCTGTTGGCATCGGGATTAATTTGCCTTTGTACAGCTCGTATTGTACATCTATTTCTCCTTGATAAACTCGGTATTCTTCAAAGGTTAAAGTCGGAGAAGTATCAATTTGCTTGTCTGCTAAAACTGGGGCGATCGATTGAGACATAGGTTTTGGTATGAGTTTATCTTGATACCAATTTAATGTGAAGTTGCACATATCTCGATCCCCCTAAATCCCCCGATCGAAGGGGGACTTTGATCGGAATCTTGTTCCCCCCTTATTAAGGGGGGCTAGGGGGGATCGGATTCTATGCAGCCTCATAAAAAATTGGTATGATACAGTTCCTATTGTAGATCGGATTACCATTTGGGCGATCGCCTCAACAACGCTGTAGCTGCCTCACTGTCGAGAGGTTTAGAGAAAAAGTACCCCTGACCGTACTCGCAGCCGATCGCCCGCATTTGAGCCAATTGGACGGCGGTTTCGACCCCTTCTGCTACTACCTCCATCCCCAAACTGCGGGCCAGCATGACGATCGCCCGCACGATTTCCAAATTTTCGCCTGTTTCTCCGACGCGGCTGACAAAAGAGCGATCGACCTTCAAAATATTAATCGGGAACTTGTGCAAATAACTCAGAGACGAATAACCAGTGCCGAAATCATCAATACACAGCCCGATTCCCAACTCTCTCAACTGCGAAAGCATCGCCGCCGCCGCTTCCCCATCTTCCATCACCACAGTCTCAGTAATCTCCAACTTCAAACAGCGAGCATCAACACCCGTTTCCTGCAAAACTTGCTTAATTTGTTCGATCGAATCCGGTTCCGAAAACTGCCTCCCGGAAAGATTTACTGCTACAGTCAGTCGCGAATTTCCCACAGGTAAATTCAAACTCTGCCACTTAATAATTTGGCGGCAGCTTTCGTTCAAAACCCACAAACCCAAAGGCGTAATTAACCCTGTTTCCTCCGCCATCGCAATAAATTCCATCGGGGAAACCAAACCCCTTTCCGGGTGCAGCCAGCGCACCAGCGCCTCAAATCCGATAACTGAACCAGTTTTTAAACAAACGATCGGCTGATAATAAACAGTAAAAGGACATTCCAATTTATAAGGAGCCAATGGCGATTTCGGACGCTCCAACTTCCGATCTATTTCACTCATCGGTGAGTTTTCCTCCACCGCCACACATCCAAAATCCAGTATCGAATATTTCAAATTTAGTTCTTCAACCGACTCCCGCAAATCGTGTTCCAAGTGCATCAAAGCCACAGCCCGAGTGTGCATCGCACTGGTAAACACTTCGTAGCGAGCTTTACCCAGAGCTTTTGCGCGGTACATCGCAATATCAGCATCCCGCAAAATATCTCCCGGTAACTGATATTTGTCCGTACTCAAGGCAATGCCGATGCTAGCAGTAATTAAAACTTTATGACCTTCTAAATAAAGCGGTCGTTCGATCGTTTTGAGAATTTCCTTTGCTTGGGCGATCGCCTCATCAACACCGTGAATTTCTTCCAGCAAAATCACAAACTCATCTCCCCCCAGACGAGCCACCGTATCGCCAGGGCGCAAACAAGTCAAGAGACGGCGACCCACAGCCACCAACAGCTGATCGCCCGTGCGGTGTCCCTGACTGTCATTAATCACCTTAAACCTGTCCAAATCCAGAAACAGCACCGCAAACTGATAGCTCGGATGCCGTTGGGCGCGGGCAAAAGCTTGCCCCAACCTGTCAGTCAACAAAGCACGGTTCGGCAACTCTGTCAGCGCGTCGTGTAAAGCATCGTGCGACAATTGGTCTTCAGCCGCCTTGCGCTCAGTCACATCGTGACAGTTGACCACAATTCCCCGCACCGAAGGTTCGTTGAGCAAATTCGTCGCCACCGCTTCCAACACGCACCAGGAACCGTCCTTGTGTTGCACTCGGTATTCCGCCATTCCCAGGCTAACTCTCGGCATTTGCATGGCACCTTTAAACACTTGATCGACTATCAGCAATTCGTCAGGGTGAATCAAGTCAAAGATAGACCGGCCGAGGACTTCCGCCGTCGGGTATCCCAAAATCCGCTCTAGGGAAGGAGAGACATAGCGGCAAAAGCCTTTCTCGTCGAGAATCACAATAATGTCTCTAGCATTTTCAATCAACGATCGAAAGCGCTTCTCGCTTTGCCGCAGTTCTTGTTCCGTGCGCTTGCGATCGGTAATATCGGTATTCATGTAAATCAGACCGACAATTTTCCCTGTGGGGTCTTTAATAGCATCGGCCCGCAGCAGCACTTGCAAAGTTTCGCCGCTTTTAGTGCGGTTGGTAATTTCACCAAACCAAGAATAACCTTGGGCGATCGTATCGAGTACCTCCCTGGCGACTGCGGGGTCAGCAAAAACTGCCGATATACCTCCGGCTAGCTTAAATTCCTCTGCGGTGTCCCATTCAAATAGCTGAGAAAACGCTTGATTTTGATAAATGTGAGTGCCGTTCGCATCGCTGATGCCGATCGCGTCACTCGAACTTTCCACCGCCTTGCGAGTCAGCACCAGAGCTTCTTCTGCCAGCTTGCGCTCGGTAATATCAATTCCTACCAGACAAGCTGCATTGCCCCGATCGTACTTTTGAGCCACAATCAAATAGTATCCCTCCGACCCTCCCCCGTCGGTTTGTACCTTAGCGCTGAGTTCTTTAACCGCTTCCATAGCGTCCCCGGCAAAAAACTCCACCACAAAAGAGTTAAACTCCGAGCTAGCGCCCAGAAAACCAATATCTTGACCGACAAAAGCCGACGGTGGCAAACCATGCAGTTTGGCTAAGTGCTGGTTAACCCCCAAATAGCGCAAATCCGAGCTAATCCAAGATACTGTTCCCGGAACTGCTTCCAAAATCGTTTGCAGTTGGTCGTTAGCTTGCTGCAATGCTTGCTGCACTTCACATATTGGTTCCGACAAGTCAGACTGAACTCCTACAAAGTGAGTCAAATTAGCGCTGTCGTCTCGCACGGGAGATAGCGACAATTTGCTCCAAAAAGGACTGCCGTCTTTGCGGTAATTTTTGATTGTTGTCTGGATTTCTTGACCTTGGCGCAAGGCGTCGCGGATCTTAGCTACTGTAGTTCGATCGGTATCCGGGCCTTGCAAAAATCGGCAATTGCGCCCCAAGATTTCACTGGCACAGTAACCTGTCAGCCGTTCAAAGGCCGGATTGCAATAAATTATCGGACAATCGGGTGCATTGGCGTCAGCAATGACAATGCCACTGCTAGTAGCTGCCAAGGCTCGATCACTTAGCCACAGTGCTTCTGATGCAGAATGGCGATCGGCATCCCCCACTTCACCTAAATTAGAAATTGACTGGTTCTCGCGATCTCCCATCAGCCGAAGTTTCAAGCAAACCTTTACAATTTCCGAGTTGCTTCTTACTTTAGCGTTTTTCAGGATTCGCGCAACGTAAATTGTATCTCGGCATTTAAGTAAGCGGGATTTCACGTTAGTTGTTGCACCATTGTGAAGAACGGGCTCTCCGGCCCGTTCCACAAAGAATGAGTTTTCTTGTGGAACAGGCATCTTGCCTGTTCCTAAACAAGTAATTGACAATGGTGCAAGATGTGAGATTTAACCTTAGTTGTTCGTTGTATTTTCTACGCTTGCTGTTGGGCATTTAAAAAAGCACATCACTTTCTCCGCAGTGACAAACCCTCAATTCTTCTCCCCCTCAGACTCTCTCCCCCTCTCCCCTTCTCCCCCCGCCCTAGCAATCACGATCCGCAGCAGCTTATATCAAATCCGTTAGCATCGGAATAGTAAATTCGAGTTCACTGTTCACTGTCAACAGTCAACCGTCAACAGTCAACATCATTCCGGTGTAACCGGAAATGATATTATTTAGCAGGAGTTGCAGCTTGAGAACTCGGCGGCGCAATATTAATCAATGGCAAAGTTCCCCCTCCTCCCATTACTGTCGGAAACTGGCCATTCCATTTTTCAATCGCTTGCTGCTGCAAAATTTCGGCTGTTAAAGTTTGTCGCTGCAAGCGTTGAGCTTCAGCTTTACCTTTAGCGCGGTTAATTTCAGCTTGAGCATCTTGGGTGGCTTTTTTAACTGTAAATTCTGCTTGTTTAGCTTCTTGTTCTGCTATTTGTTTGGATTCGATGGCTTTGCTAAATTCTGGAGAAAAGCCAAAATCTATTAACGAAACATCTCTGACAATGACGCCGTAAGGTTCCAAGCGCTTTTTGAGGCTGTTGTCGATTTCTGTTTTGAGTTCGGTGCGCTTAGTGATAATTTCTTCGGCGGTTTTTTTAGAAGTTGCTGCTTTGAGAACTTCCGAAATTGCCGGACTCAGAATGCTGGCAACAATTTGTTCTTCGTCTCCGACTTGTTGGAAAACTTGATTTACTTTGGCGGGGTCAACATTCCAGTTGACTGCCAAATCTGTAGTAATACTTTGCAAATCTTTGGAGGCTGCATCTGCTTTCAAGTCTGTTTTTTGTACCCGCACGCTGAGAGTTTTTACAGAAGTGACGATCGGTAAAATCGGGTGGATGCCTTCATCTAAAATCGCGTCTTGAACCTTGCCGAAGCGCATCATGACGCCGCGTTCCCCTGCGCCGACGATGGCAAAAGGTTTGAAAATTAAGGCGGCGATGATGAAGACGATGCCACCGAGGACGTAGAGAGCTAGGTTGTACTGAACTCTTTGCATGATTTTCATAGGTTACTTCAGCTATGTGGTGTTACTAGATGTTAGTTTTCTATTCGCTATTATCTAAGATTATAACTTCATGTTAATGGTGCGACAACTCATGAATTTATTTATTTTTTATCATAAAAGTCATATAGGTGCGAGGGCTGGGAACCTCTTAGCTCGATGAGCGGGGATGAACAATGGCACTTGTAGCTGGGTGAGATTATTGATGAATAAATGTTTCGATCATCTTGACAATGAGGAGGATTTTAGATAAAGAAGAAGAAGAAGAAGAAGAAGAAGAAGAAGAAGAAGAAGAAGAAGAAGAAGAAGAAGAAGAAGAAGAAGAAGAAGTAAATAGATAGTTCGATCGCTCTGTGACAAGCGATAAAAGGGCGATCGGAAAGAGAAAGCTTTCTAGAAAGCTAAAAAATCAGCATCAAACAGGTATTTTTTGTGAATTTTGAGTATAAAATTGGAGGTGCGTGCCGATAAAACCTTTGGGGGTTGGTTCAAGCATAAGCGAAAGATAGAATTTCACTCTCCGACCTACAGACTCTATTGGTAGAATTGGCATCGGCCCGCCTTGCTCAACCCTCCTGAGTAGAAAAAAAACTCCTTGGGCAAGTTAGGAATTTATAGCTACAAACGATAAAAATTTGAGTTTAAAAATGCCCGAAAATAAGTTAAGCTTAGATGAGAACGGTTGAAGAGAAATCAAAATGTTGCAGCGACACCCTTGGCCGCAGACAATTGAAGAGGCGATCGCCATTCAAGAACAGCTTCGGTCAGAGGTAATTACCGAAAATCAACTGGAGACAGTTGGGTACGTCGCAGGCGTAGATGTCGGCTACGACAGTGCAGACGATGTATCGCGGGCCGCTGTAACAGTTCTGAGCTTTCCCGACTTGCAGTTGCAGCAGCAAGCTGTGGTTCGCAGTCCTACAACTTTTCCTTATATTCCGGGTTTCCTGTCTTTTCGAGAAGTGCCGGCAGTCCTTGAGGCTTTGGAAAATATCAGTTTGAGACCAGACTTGATATTGTGCGACGGTCAAGGACTAGCCCATCCCCGCAGGTTCGGTCTTGCCTGCCATTTGGGGGTTTTGACAGGAATTGCCACGATCGGAGTTGCCAAAAATCGATTTATTGGAGAACATTCCGAAGTCGGACTCGACCGGGGCAGTTGGCAACCCTTGCTACTGGAGGGATCAACGATCGGCGCAGCGCTAAGGACGCAAACAGGGGTAAAACCGATGTATGTTTCGATCGGTCATAAGGTAAACTTAATAAGTGCGATCGAGTACGTCCTGCGCTGCGCCCCAAAATATCGCTTACCAGAAACAACTCGATCGGCAGACCAACTAACATCGGGATAACTGGCAAGCGCGGAAGGCATCAAAAAAAAAGTAAAAAGACCAAAAAAGCATCCGTCTTTGGACTTTTAATTTTTGAGGTGGCGCGGTTAAGTCAAAAAATCCTCTGAGTCTACCGCCAATCAGCTTTCGGTTCCATCCTTCCAGCGAACTAAAGAATGACTATACCTGAGAAAGAGGTATAAAAGTTGGGGGGTTTATAGAATGATTGAAAGACAGTAACCAGCTTAAAACATTGGCGGCTCTAACTATAGTGCCCGGGCGTGAACTATTTTTAGTTCACATTTGTAAATTATGAAAGAGTCATCCTGCGAGTTAAACCAAAAGCTTAGATTCGTCTGATCAGGTTTCATAATTTACCGTCGGATATCTCACCACTGACTGGGAGTAACCACGACAGTGGGAGGCGAAGGCGCGATCAAGCTAAAAAATCAGAAACAAACAAGGAGACAGTCATGGCTGAGAAAAGCAAACGCGGATTCGCTTCTATGGATGCAGAAAAACAGCGCGCAATTGCTAGCAAAGGCGGAAAAGCTGCACACGAGAAAGGAACTGCACACGAATTCACCTCTGAAGAAGCCAGACAAGCTGGTCAAAAAGGTGGCGAAGCTGTCAGCAGAAATCGCGAACACATGGCTCAAATTGGTCGCGAAGGCGGTCGGAAAAGCCGCAAGAGCGAAGCTTAAGTCTCTCAAGGCTTTGGCTGCAACGAAAGATTGCACAGTTGCAGCGTGAGAGATAGCACGCTAGACAGTGAACGTTTGAGGAGGTGGGGCGATCGAAGTTACCGAGGTAGTTCGATCGCCCAACCTCCAAAAATCGTCACTAGCGCACCAAAGCCTCGCAAATCTGAAAACCCCACAGGAATTAGTTTTTAGCAATCGCTGGCAAATCTTGAACGGCAATTTTTTAACCAAGCTGCACTGCGGTCAATAATTTTGCGGGAAAGAAAAGCTGGCAAGCGCGAGTCAGTCTCTCAAAAAAAGCCAATACGAGCACTAAAATCCCCGACTTCGGGGCTTTTTTGTTTAGCTGCACATAATATTTTTAGAAGTGCGATCGAGTCGGCGTCAATAATTATAATTAAGTTTTTTGGTGAGGAACTCCGTCCTCAAAATAAATCAGTTAATATTTTTTTATATTTTTGAGCCAACCGATACAATCATGACAAACCAGCTCACTTTAGCATGGACAGAAGCTGGGGTGCGTCAAACTCGAACAATTGAAAACGGACAGCCGAGCAAAAATCCGGGAACCGTGAGGCTCGGACGCGATCCGGCGAAGTGCGATATAGTATTTTCGCATCCCAGCGTATCGGGGCTGCACGTTGAAATATTTTTTAATCAGGAATTGCAGGAGTATGCAGTGCGGAATTTGCGCGAAAGCAATCCGCCCCTGGTAGACGGAAAAATTCTCACCCAAGGCGAAGCAACATTGAGATCCGACAGCCACCTCCATTTAGGTCAAGTGGAAATTGAGGTGCTGAAGGTGACGGAGGTAGAGGTAGCCGGGCCGCTGACTGTTTTGCTGTCCGGGCCTCCGGTTCAAAGTTCTTCCCCGCCGACGGGGCCTTCAAGCTACGGTTTGCAGTGTCCCAAGTGCAGCCGAATTTCGCCTTACGCACAGTCGAATGCGGGGTGTCCGTGGTGCGGTACTTCTTTGGCTGCGGCGGCGAGTGTGATGCTTTCTCCGTGAAAGTTTCAAAAACTGAGATGTTGCACCATTCTCAATTACTTGTTTAGGAACAGGCAAGATGCCTGTTCCACAAGAAAATTCATCTATTGTGGAATGGGCATCTTGCCCGTTTAGGAACAGGCAAGATGCCTGTTCCACAAGAAAATTCATCTATTGTGGAATGGGCATCTTGCCCGTTCTTGACAATGGTGCAAGATTTAAGAAAAACGGAAAATCTGGCTATCCGCTAAACACTCTCAACTTCAAAAATCTTTTTTTGCAGAAAGCTCAAAGCCGACGGCTGATGTTTAAAAAATAATCATGAATTCTCAACCCTTGCGCCTGCGACTGACTTGGACAGATACAGCTACGGGGGATTGTCGATCCCCCATACTCGATTTACCCATCGCTTTGGGACGAATTTTTGAAGCTATGCCGGCGACAATCAACGGGGAACGAGTTTCTCGAATTGCCCTCAGCAGCAGTCAAGTTTCTCGGTTCCATGCAGTGATTGGCACCGAAGGCAACAGTATTGTACTCACTGACACGGGCAGCCGCAACGGTACTTTTGTCAACGGCGTTCGCCAAACCCGTTGCGTGCTGGCAAACGGGGATATGCTGCAAGTTGGGCCCTACGTGATCGGCATTTCTTTTGCTGTTAATTCCCCAGAAACGCCGTCGGTCAATTCTCACATTTTCTTTAACCCGCAGACCAATGGGCCAGACCCGGCATTGGGACACCAAATAATGTTGCAGGTTCCTCAGACAAGTAGTAGGGCAGAATTTCCGCCGCTCGCATTTTTGCAAGCTTCTCAAGTGTCAATGCGATCGCTCGAATCTATGGGACTCCCTGTGACAGAAGTTGATTGGGCTGCCGTTGGCGGTGGTTTGGGCAGCTTTATTTGGGTGGATTTGCTGAGAATTTGCGGCGTGAAAATTGATCGAATTGCGGTTTTGGGCATGGAAAACCAGCCTTACGCCCGCTATCTGCGTCTATGCCTGAATTCTCAAATTCCGCTGCGGGAACGCCTACGATCAAATTCTGACTCTTGTCCAGACAATATTTGGGGGTGGCCTCCCTATGCTTTGCGGGAAGCTTGGCAGGAATTGCTCAAAGGGCGTTTGGGGATGTCGTTGAAGTTGATGTGGCAGGTGTTTGCTGAACCGACTTTTGCCGAAACTTATACGCCTCGCGCGGGGAATGTGTTTGATTCTATTGACAGGGAAGTCGAGAGAATTGGGTGGAATCAAATGTTTCGCTACGGTAGAGTGCGGGGAATTCGCAAAACAGATGACGGCAGGTACGCGATCGCTTATTCTCGATCGAATGCCGATCGTCGCGACCACGCTTTTTTAATCGCCAAATACGTACACTTAGCCACCGGCTATCCCGCCATTCAATTTCTGCCCGACTTGCAAGCTTACCGCGAAAAAACCCAGGATTTTGAGTCGGTTGTCAACGCTTACGAAAGCCACGACGGCGTTTACGAAAAATTGGAGGCCAGCGGCGGCAGCGTGTTAATTAGAGGCCGGGGAATTGTGGCTTCGCGGGTGGTGCAGCGAATTTACGAAGCGCGACAGCGGAACAGTAATATTCAAGTATTGCATTTGATGCGATCGCCCAAACCCCAAGGCAACAAATTTAACCTCGCTCAGCGTAACGTCGAAAATCACTACGAATTTCAACCTTTCAACTGGCCGAAAGCTTGCTGGGGCGGGGAACTCCGCCTACTTTTGGAAAAAGCCGCCCCCGAATTTCGGCCGCAGTTGCTCACCGACTGGGGCGGCACTACCACAGCCCAGCGCAGCGACTGGCGGCGGATTGTCAAAGAAGGTTTAAGTCACGGATGGTATCAAATTACCTTCGGGGAAGTCGAGCGAGTCGAGCGCGACAGTCAAAACCGCACGGTGACGTACATTCGGGAGAAGGAACTCAAGGGGCAAATTAAGTTAGAGGCTGATTTTATTATTGACGCTACGGGTTTGGACGCTAAGGTAAAAACCAGTCCCCTGTTAAACGATTTGGTAGCTCAATATAATCTTCCCCTTAACGGTTTGGGCCGGCTGAGTGTTAACAACGATTTTGAAGTGCCCGAATTGCGGAATTCTTCTGCTAGCAACACAGAAGGCCGAGTATACGCAGCCGGCGCGATTACTTTGGGAGGGCCTTACGCGCCCGTAGACAGCTTTTTGGGCTTGCAATACGCCGCCTTGCGTTCCGTTGAAATTCTGGCCGCCAACCGAGTTCCGGGTGTGCGGAAATTGAGCGTTTGGCGATCGTTCGTGCAGTGGTTGAAGTGGATTTTCAATAAATCTCCCGGCTAATTTGAAGGACGAAGTTCGGCAACAAGCAATGTACAAGATTTAATGAATTTAAGTGAGATATTGCACTATTTCAATAGGTTTTTTACGGGCGGGCAGGATGCCCAACCCCTACTCCCCACAAGAAAACTCACTCTTTGTGGAACAGGCATCTTGCCTGTTCTTGAAAATGATAAAAAATGTCAGATTTAACTGATTTAAACGAACTTAGCCTTCAATCTACAATCGAAAATTCAAGCCTTCGCTAGCCACACAACCTTCCCATTCAATCTAAAATCTAAAATCTAAACTCGCATGACTCCCACCTTATTCGGCCGCTGGCAAACTCGGTTCTTGCTATTTGCAACCGTAGGCATTTTAGTAACGCTGCCTTTTTTTCTAGGTTTAATTACCTCCCAATCAGGCTCAATCTTTTTCTGGATTTTAGGGTATGTAGCGATTTTTGGCATCGGCTGGGATGCGTTATATATCTACATCCAACAGTTCCGCTGGGATCGAGATTGGCCAGGCGCATTTCAATTGCTCGCTGGGATGTGGGAAGCACTTTTTGTGTTATTTTTAATCAAAATTATCGGTTTGCCGGGGATACCGCCGGAAGATTTTGACTTGGGAGCTTTTGCCTTGCATTATAGTTTAGTGTGGCTAGCTATTTATGTGGGATCGCAAACACTGATGCGAATTTTGTTTCCCTACTGGCGTTTCCGAGGCGGCCAATGGTTGTAACAATATTGTGTGATTTTTGTGATGCCTGTAGGGGCGGGTTTTACAAATAATAATCGCCTCAAATTAATAATCTCATAAACCCGCCCCGCCCCGGTCAATTACCAATTACCAATTCCCAATTCCCAATTCCCCATGCCCAATTCCCAATTCCCAATTCCCTGTATTTTCTCATTTTTTTCAGGTTCAGGCTTCCTCGATTTGGGTTTTGAATTAAGCGGCTTTAATGTAGCGTATGTCAATGAAATTTTCCCACCATTCATGCAAGCATACCGCTATTCTCGGCAGTGCCTGAATTTGCCGCTACCAGAATACGGATATTGCGAAGGAGAGGAAGCAGATGTAACTCGACTTGTAGGGGGAGAACCAGCTTTTCGCCTGCGGGAATTGATGCAGGATGCCCGCAAGCATCACGATATTGTAGGATTTATCGCGGGGCCACCTTGTCCTGATTTTTCTATTGGTGGCAAAAACCGAGGCGGGGAAGGAGACAAAGGTCAACTTTCAGCTTCATACATTGAATTGATTTGTCAGCAGCAGCCAGATTTCTTTTTATTTGAAAATGTCAAAGGTCTGTGGAGAACCAAAAAACATAAATCTTTTTACGACGAACTAAAACATCAGTTGGCCAATTCGGGATACGTTTTTGCCGAACGTTTAATTAATGCGATAGAATACGGTGTGCCGCAAGATAGAGATAGAATTATTTTGATTGGACTTAGAAAAAACCTTGTCAAAAATCTGGGCATTTCCCTCGATGAAAAAAGCCAAATGTTATCCGAAAGTTTATTTAGTTGGGAAAGTCAGATATTATATCCCAAATCAGAAATCTTTTCTCATCCTTGGCCGGATAGAACGGCCTTTGCAGAGGATGGTTTCTTGCCTTGTCCTGATGGCATTTTCCAAGATTTAACGGTAGAATTTTGGTTCCAAAAAAATGACGTTCTCAACCATCCCAATGCCAAACACTATTTCCAACCCAAAGCAGGCATTAAGCGGTTTGCTTCCGTTGATGAAGGAGATGATTCCAAAAAATCTTTCAAGCGATTGCATCGGTGGCGTTATTCGCCAACAGCTTGTTACGGCAATAACGAAGTTCACTTGCACCCTTACAAACTTCGCAGGCTTTCAGTTGCAGAAACACTGGCTATTCAGTCACTGCCAAAAGATTTTGCACTGCCGGCTAAGATGACGTTGACTAATATGTTTAAAACTGTTGGCAATGGGGTTCCTTATTTGGCTGCACAAGGTATTGCCAAAACAATTTTACAGTTTTTATCTAACTAAAAAAAACGAATAGCCAGATACCCGACTTCGCAGATTTTGTCGGTATCTAAAAATATTTGTAGCGATAAGGGGCGCATTGCACACCCTATAATTACTAAAATTCCCAATTACCAGACGTATGTCGTTTAACACAGAAGTGTTATAATAAAGTGTTAAGGTTGAAAACCTATATTTTTTATTTGCCTGCAATTCGCCATGACTGTTAAACCCCGCCGCTATCACATCACGACTTTCGGATGCCAGATGAATAAAGCCGACTCGGAACGGATGGCCGGCATTCTGGAAAATATGGGCTTTGAGTTCTCGGAAGACCCGAACGAAGCTAGCTTGATTCTCTACAATACTTGCACGATTCGCGACAATGCCGAACAAAGAGTTTATTCTAACCTGGGAAGGCAAGCTCATCGCAAGCGCAAAGAACCTGGTTTGACTTTAGTTGTGGCTGGATGCGTGGCGCAGCAGGAAGGTGAAGCACTGCTTCGCAGAGTGCCGGAATTGGACTTAGTAATGGGGCCGCAACACGCTAACCGACTTGAAGATTTGCTGGAAGAAGTTTTTCAGGGAAATCAAGTTGTGGCGACTGAAGCTGTGGAGATTATGGAGGATATTACTAAGCCTCGCCGTGATAGTAAGGTGACTGCTTGGGTGAATGTAATTTATGGCTGCAATGAACGCTGCACTTATTGTGTTGTGCCGAATGTTCGCGGGGTTGAACAGTCACGAATGCCGGAGGCTATTCGGGCAGAAATGGAGGAGTTGGGTCGTCAAGGTTACAAGGAAGTAACTTTGTTGGGGCAGAATATTGATGCTTACGGGCGCGATTTGCCTGGGACGAAACCGGACGGCAGCAACCAGCATACTTTGACGGATTTGCTTTATTTTGTGCAGGATGTTCCTGGGGTCGATCGCCTCAGATTTGCTACTAGCCACCCGCGCTATTTTACGGAAAGATTGATTAAGGCTTGTGCGGAATTGCCGCAGGTTTGTGAACATTTTCACATTCCTTTTCAGTCGGGAGATAATGATATTTTGAAGGCGATGTCGCGGGGTTATACTCAGGAAAAATACCGCCGGATTATTGATACAATTCGCCGTTATATGCCGGATGCTTCGATTACTGCGGATGCGATTGTCGGTTTTCCTGGGGAGACGGAAGCGCAGTTTGAGAAGACTTTGAAGTTAATCGAAGACGTTGGTTTCGATTTGGTGAATACTGCTGCTTATTCGCCGCGTCCGGGAACACCGGCAGCTTTGTGGGAAAATCAGTTGAGTGAGGATGTGAAGGCCGATCGCCTGCAACGAATCAATCATGTAGTCACAACAACGGCGATGGAGCGATCGCAGCGCTATTTCGGACGCACTGAAGAGGTTTTGGTGGAAGTTCAAAATCTCAAAGATTTAACTCAGGTGATGGGGCGCACTCGCGGCAATCGCCTCACATTTTTTAAGGGCGATATCGCTGAATTGGCTGGTAAAATTGTGCGGGTTAAAATTA
Organism: Microcoleus sp. N9_A1; assembly: GCF_036701795.1. Taxonomy (NCBI): domain Bacteria; kingdom Bacillati; phylum Cyanobacteriota; class Cyanophyceae; order Oscillatoriales; family Microcoleaceae; genus Microcoleus; species Microcoleus sp. N9_A1. The sequence goes on along the minus strand of NZ_JAUBRI010000036.1, from coordinate 24,048 downwards.
CAGATATTCGCGCTTTTAGTTTGACAGGGGAAATCCTTTGAATAGCACCGGAATGAGAGAGGGGACGGCTTACTGGTGAACTTTTCTAAGAAGATGTGATTTTTTTACCGCAGAGAGCGCAGAGGACACAGAGGAAGGGTGGAAGGGTGGAGATAAGTAGTCTTAAAGCGGTTCGTATGTGCCTTAGTTGCGCTCTGTGCGTGTATATTTGTCAAAAAGTACCGGGAGTATGGAAAAATGACGAAGATGCGGATTGGGTTACTCTTCGGCGGGCGATCGGGCGAACATGAAGTCTCGATTAGTTCGGCGCGGGCGATCGCCCGTGCCCTCGCGGATGACGAAAATGCCTCTAAGTACGAAGTTCTGCCCTTTTACATTCAAAAAAACGGCCGCTGGCTGTCGGGAACATTACCTCAACAAGTCTTAGCCACCGGAAAACCTCTGGAAATAGAGGAACAAACAGGACAAGACGACTCTCCCGCTGGACAGTTTCCTAATTTTAATGCCGTAGATGTTTGGTTCCCTGTTTTGCACGGGCCAAATGGCGAAGACGGTACGGTGCAAGGGTTGCTGAAATTAATGCAACTTCCTTTTGTCGGTTCGGGGGTTTTAGGTTCGGCGCTGGGAATGGATAAAATTGCGATGAAAATGGCTTTTGCTCACGCTGGTTTGCCACAGGTAAAATACATCGCTGTCAACCGTTCCGAAATCTGGTCTAATCCTTGCGTTTTCCCCAAACTATGTGATAAAATAGAAGCAGAATTGGGCTATCCTTGCTTTGTTAAACCGGCGAATTTGGGTTCGTCTGTGGGAATTTCTAAAGCTCGATCGCGCGCTGAGTTAGAAGCAGCTCTCGATAGCGCCGCCAGCTACGACAGGCGGATAATTGTCGAAGCGGGTGTGGTTGCTAGAGAATTAGAATGTGCAGTTTTAGGCAACGACAACCCCAAAGCTTCAACGGTGGGAGAAATTACTTTTCAAAGCGATTTCTACGACTACGAAACTAAATATACCCAGGGACAAGCCGACTGCTCAATCCCGGCAAAAGTCAGCGGTGCGATCGTCTCCCAAATCCAAGAAATGGCAGTGCAAGCATTTTTGGCTATAGACGCGGCAGGTTTAGCGCGAGTAGACTTTTTCTACATTGAATCCACCGGAGAAGTTTTGATTAATGAAATTAACACTTTTCCCGGCTTTACAGCTACCAGTATGTATCCGCAAATGTGGGCAGCGGACGGCATTTCTTTCCCGGAATTAGTAGACCGTTTAATTCAATTAGCTCTCGAACGGCACGGGGAAAAAGGTTGAATTGCGAGCGGCAAACTGCTTTCGTGCCAAGAGCAAAAAATAAATTATTTTGCCGATAATATATCCATGCCAGCGGAAACGATATAACATGGTTGTGGCAGGCAGTGCCTGCCCGCAACCCTATTTCTGCTGCTGGTCGAGCAACAGGGAATTTTTAGCAGGCTGGTATAAATTAAATGCAACATAAAATGTTTAAGGGAGAACGGCGAATAGCAGCGTCAATCTCACATCTTGCATCTCAAATTTTAACTCGGTTAACTTAGATGAGAGGTTTCACTCAACTTTCGCAGTGGTGGACTTACGGACTGGTATTTCCCCTAGCGGTACTCAACTGCTGGTTAGCCCTCCTAGTCTTTGAATATTTTCGCGCCCTGATTACAGTTTTGGTAGTGGCTACAGTGCTGTCTTTTTTGCTAGATTATCCTGTGCGCTTTCTGCACAGATACGGCTTGAAGCGCGATCGAGCCGTTTTGTCGGTATTGTTTTTGACTTTACTGGTATTGGTGGTTTTAGGTATCACTCTGGCTCCCATTCTGCTAAACCAAATCACTGAACTCGCTACCCGACTGCCGACTTGGATAGTTTCTGGCACAGAACAGATTGAAGCATTCCACAATTGGGCGGAAAATCGCAATCTCCGCATTGATGTCAGCGGTTTGACTACCCAATTGAGCGATCGACTTTCATCTCAATTGCAGTCTCTCACTGGCGAAATTCTCAAATTTGGCTTGGGTGCTGCAGACAGTCTGTTGAATTTCCTCCTCACAATAGTCGTGACATTCTACTTGCTCTTGCACGGCGATCGCGTATGGGAAGGATTGTTTAAATGGTTTCCTTCCAAACTGAGCCTTCAATTGCGAGAGTTGCTGGCGCGAAGCTTCCACAACTACTTCGTCGGGCAAGCAACTTTGGCGGGTTTGATGGGACTGTCTATCACTGTTGCTTTTTTAATTATGCGAGTTCCCTTCGGACTTCTGTTCGGCTTGGGTGTGGGTGCAATGACTATGATTCCCTTCGGGGCACCTTTCAGTATTTGCATTGTCAGTTTGCTGATCACATTAAACAACTTTTGGCTCGGCGTCACAGTTTTAGCTGTCGCTACAGTAATTGAGCAAATAATTGAAAGCGGGGTTGCTCCTCGGTTATTAGGCGGTTTTATCGGTCTCAATCCTGTGTGGATTTTAGTGGCGCTGCTGGTGGGGGTTAAGGTGGCAGGAGTAGCAGGTTTGTTAGTGGCTGTGCCGATGGCTGGTTTTATTAAGAATACTGTTGATATTTTGGAGAGTTCGAGGAACAAGTCGAGGGAAATCGATTCGGTTAGTTCCATTGAAAATATGGAGCAATAAAATTCCTCCATCTGTTCAAATTTGAGATTTGAATAAAATTTTTGCAGGCTATTTTGACTTAGTTTAGTTTGTACTTTAGCTTGAGGCTTTAGAAGTTTTTTACCAGAAAGAATTGGTTTAAAGCCGGAACCCTTGTAGGGAGAAATTAAAAGAAGACTATTCATTACTCCAATCCTCTTCCTTCCAGGTAGCAGTCGCTGTCAACTGTCAACTGTCAACTGTCAACTGAATTCCTGCTTTAGGGTGAGGCTTTCCGGTGCTTTAGCTGCTATGCTTCCTCGATGCAGGCGGGGTCAAAAACCCCGTTTCTAGGTTAACGTCGATCGCTCACAACGAAGATTTTGCCTAGAATCCTGGTTTTTTTGAGTGCAGGATTGTTGTTGACTTCGGATATCAATCCTGTGAAAAGTTTGCGGGAAATACGGAATATGCGAGCTGGCTAGCGTAGTTTGTATTATCGCACTCAGGCAGTAATTCGCCAGTGCAGACCCAGTTCGATCGCACTCAAAAGCTGGAATCCACAAACAATTTGCCTGCGATTGTCCGGTTTCTACCCCAGCCTGTAGGGTAAACCCCACCAGTCAAGCAGAGTTCATCAATGCTTGAATTAAAATTAAAGAGCCTTTAGTTCTAACTTAATTACAATAGGTGCTAAAAATGCAAAATACTAATTATAACTCTCGCTCTAACTCCCACCAACTCAATACTATGTCAACCAAAAATATGCCTGCTACAACTGTGCGTTCTCGCCGTTTTTATTTGCCGAAAAAACTGGCTTTTTTATCCCTAATTTTGCTCGGCTCCACCGCAACTGTTGGGTGCAACGCCCTAACTTCTCAAGTTCCTGGAAGTTCTAACGCCATTCAAGCTGAACCTTCAACTACAGCGCCAATCTCAGCATTGCCTGCGAATATACTGCCCTCTCAAGACTCTAATTTTGTCACTAAAGTTGTACAGGAAGTCGGCCCTGCAGTGGTGCGGATCAATTCGTCTCGCACGGTAACGAACCAAGTTCCAGATGAGATTCCCGAGCAATTCCGCCGCTTCTTCGGTTCAGAATCTCCGATTGCGCGGGGAAATCGGGTAGAAAAAGGTTCAGGTTCGGGTTTTGTTTTTGGTTCCGACGGCCGCATTTTGACTAACGCTCACGTTGTTGATGGCGCGGATACGGTGACGGTAAAACTGAAGGATGGTCGCGAATTTGTCGGCAAAGTTTTAGGCGTAGATACAGTTACTGATGTGGCTGTTGTTAAAATTGAAGCTAACAATTTGCCTGTGGTGAGTTTGGGTAAATCTGAAGAGTTACAGCCGGGAGAATGGGCGATCGCGATCGGTAATCCCCTCGGTTTGGACAATACTGTGACTGTGGGCATTATTAGCGCTACAGGCCGTTCTAGCGCCGATGTCGGTGTTCCCGACAAGCGCGTCAACTTTATTCAAACCGATGCTGCGATCAATCCCGGCAATTCCGGTGGCCCGCTGCTGAACCAGCGCGGTCAAGTTATCGGCATGAATACGGCGATTATTCAAGGCGCTCAAGGATTGGGTTTTGCTATTCCGATCGATCGAGCACAACAAATTGCCAACCAATTAGTAACAACCGGAAAAGCCGAACATCCTTATCTCGGCGTTCGGATGTTGAGCATTACTCCCGAAGTCAAGGCAGAATTCAATAAAAATCCCAACGCCAAATTGAGGCTGACTGAAGATAAAGGCGTGTTAGTTCTGGGAATTGCCAAAAATTCTCCGGCGGCACAAGCTGGAGTTCGCGTTGCCGATGTGATCAAGAGAATAAATGGTGCAGAAGTCAGCGATGCTGGCAGCGTACAAGAAATTGTCGAGAAAAGTACAGTGGGCAGCGATCTGCAGCTTGAATTGAGTCGCGGCGGACAACCTGTTACTGTGGCGGTGAAAGCGGGTGCTTTTCCAGCGGAGCAGCGGTAGAATTGTTGATTGAAACTTAGATCTTGCACCATTGTCAATAATCCTTTTATGAACGCAAGATGCCTGTTCCACAAGAATATTAATCTCTTGTGGAACGGGCATCTTGCCCGTTCTTGAGAATGGTGCAAGAGGTGAGTTTTAATCGGCTTGGTCTGTGAGACGGGCGTTTAAACCTCCGGCAGGATGTCGGGGGTAGTCGTTAGAGTAAGTTACCATAATTTATATGGGTTATTAAGAGGTAGAAAAATGGCTAACATTAATCGGAGGCGTACTGAAAATATTAATGGTAACTTTTATGTAGACAGTACCTGCATTGACTGTGATACTTGTCGGTGGATGGCACCTGAAGTATTTGGTCAAGCGGGAGAACAGTCTGCGGTTTACCAGCAGCCAACTAATGAAACTGAAGAAATGCGATCGCTCGCGGCTCTTTTGTCTTGTCCCACAAGTTCGATCGGCACTGTTGAAAAACCCAAAAGGATCAAAGAAGTTCAGCAACATTTGCCCGCACTCGTAACACAAAATGTCTACCACTGCGGCTACCACTCAGAGAAATCTTACGGCGCAGCTAGTTATTTAATTGTCCGCCCCGAAGGAAACATTTTAGTTGATTCTCCCCGTTTTGTGCCGCCGCTAGTCAAAAACATAGAAGCTATGGGCGGCATTCGCTATCTGTACTTGACTCACCGCGATGATGTGGCAGATCATCAACAATACCACGATCATTTTGGGTGCGATCGCATTCTCCATGCTGATGAAATTAACGCGGATACTCGCAGTGTAGAAATTCAATTATCAGGCAGCGAACTGCATCAATTAGCCGATGATTTGTTGATTATACCTGTTCCAGGTCACACGAAAGCTCACACAGTTTTGCTTTACAATAACAAGTTTTTGTTCAGCGGCGATCATCTTGCTTGGTCGGAAAGTTTGCAGCAGCTAGTTGGCTTTCACGAAGTCTGTTGGTATTCTTGGCCGGAACAAATCAAATCTATGCAGAATTTGGCTAATTACTCGTTTGAATGGGTGTTGCCGGGACACGGCCGCAGGTATAATGCCGATCGAGACACAATGAGCAATCAAATGAAAAAGTGTGTTGCTTGGATGCTTGATGCTTAGTAGTTTTAAACCCCTTTTATACTCGGCGGTTGAAACCGCTACTACACATACAAAGTCCGGATGGTGCGCGGACTAAGAATAAGAGGGATTTTGTATTACGCTTTTGGAATGGCAACCAAAGTGATAGAATTAGCGGGGTAAGTTGCCTGGAATCCAGTATCACTGACACCTACATCGCTCTGACGGACGATCGCCCGCAAATTCGCCTCGCTGTAAGTGTAAACTTGAGCTTTGGCGATCGGCTTAAATCCTTTCAAACTCAAGTTGCCGGTCAACTTTTGGCTGGTTTTGTTAATAATTACCAGCGTCAAAGCACCGTCGCTGCTGCGTTGCGATCCGTAGATTGACAAAAGTCCCTGATCTGTGCTGTGCGATCGCACCCAAGTATCCCCATACTTGCTGCTCTTCCCGTCATAATTCATGTACATTCGGAAGGCATAGGAACCCGGTTCAGAAGACTTCGGAGGCCCCCACAGCGTCGCCAAATCGAGTTGTTCCCGCCCAAAAATCCCCAGGATGTCGGCTTGAGTCAACGCGCCGTTAATCGACTCTAAACCGCCCCAATTGTATTCAGTAATCGCGACTTTTGTACCTGGATAATCCTGCTTTATCCAGTCTCGAAACCGGGGAATAATTGTTAGTGGCGGGTTAGATTTACCGATCCAACTTTCATCAGTATAAGTGCTGTCCCACAGAGAACGAGTCGATCGCAACCTGGCTGCTTGCGTCTTAGCATCGCCGGCGGGACAATTCGCCACACAGAGGTCATCGACGATAGGGTAGTAGTGTTCGTCGAAATAGTCGAGAATCCGAACACCTTTTTGCTTTTCATAAGCGCGCATTTGCTGCAAGTACCACCGCGCAAACCAGACGCCACCGTGTTTCTGGCGATCGCCCTTTACTCCCGAATCCACATAAACAGGCCAGCCAAAATCCGAGGGGCCGAGTACCTTAGCGGTGGGATCTGTGGCTTTTACCATTGACGCATATTGGTAAGTGCGATCGCGCAATTCGTCATAACTTGTCGGTTCTGGATGAACGTCGCGGTGAGTGTTTCCCCAACCGCTTGGTTCGTTGTCCATTTGATAAATTTGTACGCCGCCGTTAGCAGCAGTACCGTGGGTTTTAACTAAGTGTTCAACCCAAGGTTTCTGGAAAGCTGGATTGCTAACAATACTAACATCGAGGCGGTTATTATCAGTTATCAAAGTGCCGTCGGGACGCTTACCGTTGCCACACTTATCGCCTTCTGGAAAAATGTAGGGATTTGTTTTTTCTTGCGGGCCGTATTTCGATACTCGAAAGCCGCAGTTCCAGATGCTCAATTTATTTACATAGCCAATCATCGGGATGGTAACGATGCTTTTGCTACCGTTATTGCGGTTGGTTTTGACAATTTTGTCGATCGAATCGCCGGGAATCGGGTTTTTGTTGTCGCCGCCGCCCATGAAAAAGAAGTCATCGCCGCTGTTGGAGGAATCGACTAACCAGTTGTAGCGGCTGGTGTGATTTGCGCCCCAGCGTTCCACCGGAATTCGCAACTCTTGCGCCAGGGCCGGATCTAGGGCATAATCGTTCATACCGTAGATGTCTGGCGATATGGGATGTCGATCGGCTGTAACGTCTACAGATAAGGTGAGATTTGCTGTTTGGGCGATCGCGCTTTTGAAGTAAGCTGCGGTTACAGCGATTGCGAAAGCGGCGATTAAACCCAATAAAAATAGAACCAGCCAACGAGGTTTATTTTCGGGAGACAGCCACAAAAATCGTGCATTCATTTTTTATTTTACTTAGGGATTTTTGGATTCTTTTATTAAATCGTTTTCGGCGCGTTTATCTAGGTTAATAAGCTGTTAAGCTGTTTTGCATATAAATTATATGTCAAGAAACAATTCCCCGTCTTGTGGGGCGTCTCGCCCGCCCTGAACATACAATTTAAATGTCCGACAGCTTATACATTTAGATATAACTTTTTGGGCGGGCTAGAAGCCCAACCCCTACTCCCACAATAGTATGTGTGTAAGGTGCCCTGGCCCACCCGGAGAGACTTATTTAACCTTGACTGTAAGCCTCCATTGGCAAACAAGAACAGACAAAATTCCGATCGCCAAAAGCATTATCTATCCGGCCCACCGCAGGCCAAAACTTATATTCGCGAGTTCCAGCAGTCGGATAAGCCGCTTGCGCGCGAGTATAAGGACGGTTCCACTCATCAACCATCAGAGATTCTGCGGTGTGCGGCGCATTTTTCAACAGATTATTTTGCGCGTCAACATTGCCTTTTTCAATCTCCGCAATTTCGCCTCGAATCGCAATCATCGCATCGCAGAAACAATCTAATTCCTGCTTCGATTCGCTTTCCGTCGGTTCCACCATTACCGTACCCGCGACAGGCCAAGAAACAGTCGGCGCGTGATAGCCGTAATCCATCAAGCGTTTGGCGATATCATCAACTTCAATAGCAGCAGATTTTTTGAGAAGGCGCAAATCCAGAATACACTCGTGCGCCACTAAACCCGATTTGCCTTTATACAAAACCGGATAATAAGATTCTAACCGATGCGCCATGTAATTAGCATTAAGAATTGCAACTTTTGTCGCCTCAGTTAAACCCACTCCTCCCATCATCCGAATGTACATCCAAGAAATAGTCAAAATGCTGGCACTTCCCCAAGGTGCGGCAGAAACAGCGCCAACAGATGTTTGTTGACTGTTAACTGTTGACTGTTCGCTGTTAAGAATAGAATGACTGGGCAAAAATTCCACCAAATGAGGCATAACTCCAATCGGCCCCATGCCAGGCCCGCCGCCGCCGTGAGGAATGCAGAAAGTTTTGTGCAAATTTAAGTGACAAACATCAGCACCAAAATCACCGGGGCGGCACAAACCAACTTGAGCATTCATATTTGCGCCGTCCATATAAACTTGTCCGCCGCAGTTGTGAACAATCTCGCAAATTTCTTTAATTTCTGACTCAAACACGCCGTGGGTAGATGGATATGTCACCATCAAAGCAGCGAGTTCATTTTTGTGTTTCTCGGCTTTTTTCTGTAAATCGGCGACATCAATATTACCCTGACTATCGCACTCGACAGCAACTACTTTCATCCCCGCCATGACTGCGCTAGCCGGATTTGTCCCGTGGGCTGACTGGGGAATTAAACAGATATTGCGGTGAGATTCGCCTCGGTGTTCGTGGTATTGGCGAAGGACTAACAATCCCGCGTATTCTCCCTGGGAACCGGCGTTTGGCTGCAAAGAAATTCCCGCAAAACCGGTGATTTCTGCCAGCCACTGTTCGAGTTGCACGAACATCATTTGATAGCCGCGAGTTTGATTGCGGGGTGCAAAGGGATGTATATTCCCAAATTCGGCCCAAGTTACCGGCAGCATCTCGGCTGTTGCGTTCAATTTCATCGTGCAGGAACCCAAGGGAATCATCGATGTATTCAGCGATAAATCCTTGGTTTCTAAACGGTGCAAGTACCGCAACAGTTCGGTTTCGGAATGGTAGCTGTTGAAAACTGGATGGGTGAGATAGCTGGTTGTGCGATCGCAAAAATCTGGTAAAGTCAAATAGGAATTTAATGCGTCTGCATCCAGCGGAATGTTGAGAGCGTTCTGCCCCTCGACCCTGATATAATCCTTATGCTGTCCGAAAATTTCCCATAAATCTTGCACGTCTTCAACAGTAACAGTTTCATCTAAAGTTATTCCGACTGTCGCCTCATCAAAAACTCGAAGATTAATGTTGCGAAGTTGGGCAGTTGCTAGAAGTTCTGACAGCGGTTTGTCTCCCAATTCTACTCGCAGAGTGTCGAAGAAAGGTTGAGAACCAATTTTGTATCCGAAGCTTCTTAAACCGGATGCCAAAAGTGCAGTTAAACTCCATACTTTTTCTGCAATGTCTCTGAGTCCAGACGGGCCGTGATAAACAGCATACATACTCGCCATCACTGCCAGCAAAACTTGAGCAGTACAAATATTGCTAGTTGCTTTTTCGCGGCGGATGTGCTGTTCGCGAGTTTGCAAAGCCAAGCGTAACGCAGACTTGCCGTTGGCATCTTTGGAAACGCCGACAATTCGCCCCGGAACTTGCCGTTTAAACTCTTCTTTTGTGGCGAAATAGGCTGCGTGGGGCCCTCCGAATCCCATCGGCACTCCGAAGCGCTGGGTGCTTCCTACGGCTATGTCAGCGCCGAATTCGCCGGGGGGCGTAAGCAAGCAAAGGCTTAAAATGTCGGCGGCTACTGTGACTAATGCGCCGACTTCGTGTGCCGATCGAATAAAATCCCTATAGTCGTAAATTGTGCCGTCTGTTGCTGGGTATTGCAGGAGCGCGCCGAAGATTGTACGATCGAACTCAAAGCTTTGATGGTCGCCCACAATAACTTCAATTCCCAGCGGTTTAGCGCGAGTTTGCACCACTTCAATAGTTTGAGGGTGGCAATCTCGGGAAACAAAAAACGCTTTTGCCCCCTTTTTGCTAGCGCCGTAACTTACCGCCATCGCTTCCGCCGCCGCAGTCCCCTCATCCAGCAAAGAAGCGTTAGCAATTTCCAAACCCGTGAGCTCGATTATCATCGTTTGGAAGTTCAGCAAAGCTTCCAATCGTCCTTGGGCAATTTCGGCTTGGTAGGGAGTGTAAGCTGTATACCAGCCGGGATTTTCCAGGATATTCCGCTGGATGACCGGCGGTGTGATGCAGTCGTGATATCCCGTCCCAATGTACGATCGAAATATCTGATTTTTTGCAGCAATTTCTTTCAATTCTGCCAAAGCAGCGTACTCGCTTTGCGCTGCGGGAAGTTGCAGGGGTTGATTCATGCGAATCGCCGCTGGAACAGTTTTGTCAATCAACTCATCAAGGCTGGAAATACCCAAAACATCCAGCATTTGCTGGATTTCGCTGGGTGTCGGACCAATGTGCCGCCCCGCAAAACCACCGATGGGGGAAAGGTTTTGCTGCTGGCTGGGTTCAACTTTCGGGCTGTAGAGTACCAAGGCGGATTCTCCTGAGTTAACTTTTGCTTCTTTGTTTGTAACATTTAGTCACAAAAGAAGGAAGAAGGAAGAGGGAAGATGGAAGAGGGAAGATGGAAGAGGGAAGATGGAAGAGGGAAGATGGAAGAAGGAAGAGGGAAGAGGGAAGATGGAAGAGAAACGATTTCCCCCTCTCCCCCTCTCCCACTCTCCCCCTCTCCCACTCTCCCACTCTCCCCCTCTCCCACTCTCCCTCTCCCCCTCTCCCACTCTCCCACTCTCCCACTCTCCCCCTCTCCCCTATTCCCCTTCAACCATTTTGCGGTACTCTTCGACAGACAAAGCATCACTGGTGTCGCTGAGACTGTCAACGCGCACTTTCAGCAGCCAGCCAGCCCCATAGGGGTCTTCAGCCAAGTTTTCGGGAGACTCTATAATGTCATCGTTGCGTTCTACGACTGTACCCGTAACAGGCGCTTTCAAATCTTCAACTGCTTTCACAGACTCGACTGTACCGAAAGCTTCGCCCTTTTCCAAGCCTGCACCGACTTCTGGCAAGTCTAGAAACACGATATCGCCGAGTTGGTCAACTGCAAAGGCACTGATGCCTATCGTGGCAATTTCGCCTTCGAGTCGGATGTATTCGTGGGTGTCTAGGTATTTCAGGTCATCGGGGTATGTTAGTGCCATGTCTTTTCTCGCAATAAACAAAGTATTCAGTAAATCTTAGTGAACTATGGGCATTGATTGATGAATAAGTGGAACAAAAAAAATATTAAACGCTTGCTTTTTGGAGAATTTTCTGTCAAAAGACTGATGCGATCTATAATTTTTATTTACGCATTTCTATGTTTTTATGGTTTCTTTTTTTCAGAACGGCTAATTTTTCAACCTCCGCCATCTAGCCAGAGTGATAGCAGGGAATTTATCAAAGTTAGCTCAGCTAATGGTATGAAAATTTCTGCTGTTCATTTTCCTAACCCGCAAGCTAAATATACTATACTTTACAGTCACGGGAATGCGGAAGACTTGGGCGACATTTTGTGGCTAGTCGGAGAAATTCGAGATAGCGGGTTTGCGGTGTTTGCCTATGATTATCAAGGTTACGGCACGAGTCAGGGAAATCCTTCTGAGGATAATACTTATCGTGACATTGATGCTGTTTATAATTATTTAACCCAACAGTTGGGAGTATCTGCAAAGCACATTATTCTTTATGGGCGTTCTGTGGGCGGTGGGCCGGCAATTGATTTGGCATCGCGGCAAAAAGTTGGTGGTTTGGTCGTTGAAAGTTCCTTTGTTTCGGTTTTTCGGGTGTTGACGCGGATTCCGATTTTACCCTTTGACAAGTTTGTGAATATTGATAAGATTGGCAAAGTTCGATCGCCTGTTTTGGTGATTCATGGTAAGGCTGATGAGGTGGTACATTTTTGGCATGGAGAGCAGCTTTTTGCGGCCGCTAAGCAGCCTAAATTCAATTTTTGGGTCGATCGCGCCGGACACAATGATTTGATGGACGTGGCGGGCGATCGCTATGCTACAACTTTGCGGGATTTTGCTAAAATGCTTTCGCAATAGCAACTCCTAGGGTGCGTCAGCCCGCGATTTTTTCGATTTGCAGCGCAGATAATTTGAGCTGACGCACCCTACATTTAATTTGGGCGGTTGGGAGAGCGATAAAATGGTTTTTTAACCACCGTCGCCGGGTAATTTTTCCCGCGAATCTCGACTTCTAACCGCTGGCCGATTTTCGCTAATTTTACCGGAAGCATCGCGAGGGCTACTGCCCGATTCAAGGTAGGCGACAATGTACCGCTAGTAACTTCTCCTACTGTTTCGCTTTCAAATATTACCGGATAGCCGTGGCGCGCAATGTGCCGCCCTTCCATTTCTAACCCTACCAACCGCTTCGATACTCCATTGGCTTTCTGCTGTTCCAAAACCTCGCGCCCAATAAAATCGCCTTTGCTGTCGAGGTGAACTACCCAACCCAATCCAGCTTCTAAAAGTGTGGTACTGTCGTCGATATCTTGGCCGTAAAGTGCCATTCCTGCTTCTAAACGCAAGGTATCTCTGGCCCCCAATCCGCAGGGAACAACGCCAGCATTGAGGAATTTTTGCCAGAGTTTTTTGCCTGTTTCTATATCCACCATGATTTCAAATCCATCTTCGCCGGTGTAACCTGTTCTGGCGATAAAACTCGGCTGTCCCAACAGGTTTGTTTCTAAGTGTCCGAATGCCTTAATTTGTGCTAGGTTTTCTTCCACAAAAGGCTGGAGATAGTTGACAGCTTCCGGGCCTTGAATCGCGATTAAAACTTGGTTTTTGGAGATGTCGGTAAAACTAATTTCGCTAGAGGCTAAGTGGGCTTCTATCCAGGCTTTGTCTGTGATGCGAGTGGCGGCGTTGACAATGATTGCTGCACGTTCTTCGCCAGTGATAGCGTCTGGTTCTTGGCAGTAGAAAATAATGTCGTCTATGATGCAGCCTTGGTTATTTAATAAGACTGTATATTGAGCTTGACCTGGTTGCAAGCGGCTTAAGTCTGAGGGTACTAGGGGCTGAAATTTTTCGATTAGTTGTTTCCCTCTCAAGCAGAATTTTCCCATGTGGGAAATGTCGAACATTCCAGCTTGTTGGCGTACTGCTTGGTGTTCGCTGCTGATGCCTGCGTACTGCACTGCCATCTCCCACCCGGAAAATGGTACCATCCGACCTTTGAGCTGTAATGATAGGTCGTACAGAGGCGATCGCGCAAGCTGGCTCGGCCTCTCTGGATTTTTGGGTTCAGTTGACTTTGCCACGGGATAATTGCTTTTTTTGCGGGTAGATTGTTTTAATTTTACGGGAAAGTGCGATCGAATTTAAGAAGACGCTGGCACTTTCAACCGCCGTCCGATCTAATTTTGTTGATCTAATCTTGTTTATGGAGAATAGCGGGCTCGAACCGCTGACCCCTACAATGCCATTGTAGTGCTCTACCAACTGAGCTAATTCCCCTTTCTTTTCGCGCTCTCAATCATGCCTTAATGGAGTAATGTTTGTCAAGCCTTTTTGAAAAAATAGTTTGGAGCCTTGAACTGGCAAGGCTTTGGACTTTTTTTTAAATCTCCTGGCTGCTTTTCAATGAACGAATCCCTACTATTATTTAATAAGTGTGTTGGGATATTGCGGTTAAATGGCTCAAGCAAGAGCCCATGAGGAAGTAGACGACTACCAGGGCTGCGGCTGAGGCCGCAACTAGGATCCCGGCTAGCATTAGTGAAAATTCGCGTTGTGCGATCGCCTCTTGCATTAGGTGCAAAGACCAGGCTACTAGGGCTACGTCAATTATTAAAATAGAAATCAGCATAAGTTACGATTTGTAACAGCGTACCTATTGTAACAAAACTTTTGGCTCAGTGCAGATTAGCTTACGCGCATTTAATTATTGCTGTAAAACCCGCAGGGAGCAGCGGAAAGGCACTGAGAAAAAATGATAGCTCTACCTAATAATTACGATATGCAAAGTAAATGAGATCGGGCTGAGCTATTGAGGGGCGGCGGGCGCGATCGTGGCGGGCGCGATCGCCTTTTTTGAGGGTAGGTGCGTTAGGGAAGCCGGCGCCTGCGGGAGGCTCATCAACGAAGAGCGATCGCCCGTTTTGAGTGTAGCTGGATGGGAGAATGGCAAAATCTCAGCCGTTGTTGCACTTAGATGCGGTAAAATTAACTTGATTAATCTGCTTTTAAACGATGACAAATCGCTCTACTCGCGCCCTTTTTCACGGCAAAACACTCAACACCGCTTTGCGCGCTTTTAGCTTTCCGCAAGATATGGAAGTGCGCCGCCAAAAATTGGAAAAGTGGATTGCTGCACTGAAAACGGGTACCTTAGACGAAATCAAAGAAATTTCCCTGCACGGCAGTTTTATTAATGATATTTTTCAGGATGTTTTGGGATATAGATCGGTAATTCAAGGTGCGGGGAAAGCTTGGGAAATTAACGCGGAACAAACGATATCTGATGGCGGCGGTTCTGCTGATGGGGCGATCGGCTTTTTTACTGCTGCTGACAATCCTCAAGGCAAAGCCGTTTCCCTGCAAGGTAAAGTGGTGGCTCCGATAGAACTCAAGGGAGCAAAAAATGATTTAGACCGTCCCGCATCCGGGCGAGCCGAGTCAGCCGTTGACCAAGGTTGGCGCTACGCTAATTATACACCCGATTGTCGCTGGATTATCGTCTCGAATTATCGAGAATTGCGACTTTATCATACCAATAAAACTCCCGCTTATTATGAACAATTTTTTCTGACTGACTTGGCGGATTTTGAAGCTTTTAAGCGGTTTTACTTTCTGCTATGCAGGCGCAATTTTTTGCCTTCTTCAAATCAAGCTCAAACAGTTTCTGCGATCGACAGACTGTTAAAAGACTCTGACGAAGCTCAAGAGGAAATTACCAATAAATTATATCAAGAATACAAAGCAATTCGACTCGCTCTCGTCAAGCATTTTCGCTTTACCGGGCCGCAGGACATTCCCAATCGCGATCGAATACTGATCGAAAAAGCTCAAAAAACTTTAGACCGCGTTTTATTCATTGCTTTTTGTGAAGATAAAGGATTGCTGCCGCGCAACACCCTCAAGAACGCTCACGACCACAAAGACCAATACAATCCTCGATTAATTTGGGAAAATTATCAATCTGTATTCCGCTGGGTTGATGTGGGAAATGACGACCCTCCCGTACCGGGATACAACGGCGGTTTATTTAAATTCGATCCGGTTTTAGACGTACAATTGACTGTGCCAAATCCCTTATGCAGTCTGCTTAATAAGCTGACCAGATTTGATTTTGATACCGAAGTTTCTGTTGATATTTTGGGGCATATTTTCGAGCAGTCTGTTACGGATTTGGAAGAGTTAAATGCTGAAACTACCGGACAGGAATACAATCCGAAAAAAGGCAAGCGGAAAACTCAAGGTGTGTTTTACACGCCAGCTTATATTACTCAATATATTGTCGAGGTTTCTCTGGGCGGCTATTTGCATCGGCGAGAGCAAGAGTTGCGCGATTTCTTCCTAATGGGCGAAGTTGCTGAAGAGTCGGTTCAGCCCCCAAAGAAAACTGCCATTAAGTTTTGGAAAGCCTATCGAGATGAGGTGCTGCAAAAAACGCGAGTTATCGATCCGGCGTGCGGTTCGGGTGCTTTTTTGATTGCGGCTTTCGATTATTTGATGCAGCAGTACGAAAGAGTCGATCGCGAATTGAATGCTTTGGGATGTAAGCCAAAAGACGGCAACTCGCTGGAATTTGACAGAAGCATTTTAAGCAACAACCTGTACGGCGTAGATTTGCTGCCGGAATCGGCGGAAATTACCAAACTTTCTCTCTGGTTGAAGACAGCCCAAGCGGGGAAAACGCTGACTTATTTGGATGATAATATTAAAGCGGGAAACTCGATCGTCGCTGACAGTAATGTAGCAGATACAGCGTTTGATTGGCAAGCTGAATTTCCCCAGATTTTTGCTGATGGCGGTTTTGATGTTGTCATTGGCAATCCGCCTTACGTGCGGCAGGAGTTGCTGTCTCCAATTAAACCATATTTGCAAGCAAATTATGAATCATATCACGGCGTAGCAGACCTCTATACTTACTTTTATGAACTCGGATTAAAGATTCTGAAACCGGGGGGAGTGCTTTCGTATATTGTCACGAATAAATGGCTGAGGTCTGGATACGGCGAACCTCTACGCAAGTTCTTTGCCAGTCAAGGTTTACTAGAGCAAATTATTGATTTCGGACACGCGCCCATTTTTGAGGATGCTGATACTTTTCCCTGTATTGTCGCAGTCAGGAAACCTCACCCATCTCCATCTATCTCTGAAACTGAAACCGAGATTGATCGAGGTAAATCTGAACCTAATTCGTCGGCGATGGTTTGTCCTGTGCCGCGCGAGGAACTTGCTAATATCAATCTTACACAATACGTTCAAGAACACGGTTATCAAATTTCGCGAGATCGTTTCACTGCGACTGCTTGGAGTCTGGAACCTCCGGCTGTTGATGAGTTGATGCAGAAAATAAAACAAGTTGGAGTTCCGCTCAAAGATTTTGCAGGGGTTAAGCCTTTATATGGCATAAAAACAGGATTTAATGAAGCTTTTTTAATTGATGAAGCTACTAAAAATAGTCTAGTTAAAGCTGACCCTAAGTCCGCTGAAATTATCAAGCCATTATTGCGAGGTCAGGATATAAAACGCTGGTGTCCTCAATGGGATGAAGTTTGGATAATCTTTGCTCATAGAGAGATTGAGATAGAAAACTATCCTACGATAAAATCTCATCTGGAAAAATATAGAACTAAGTTAGAAGCAAGAGCAGGCAAACAATTATGGTGGCAGTGGCAAGCCTCACCATCTTTTTGCAACCTATTTCAACAGCCTAAACTGAGCTATCAAGAAATTCAATTTCATCCAGCATATAGCTATGATAATAGGGGTTATTTAACAAATAATAAAGCTTTCATTATTCCGACTTCTGAATTGTATATCTTGGGAGTGCTTAATTCAGCACTCATCTGGTGGCACAATTGGCGGTATTTGCCGCACATGAAAGATGACGCACTGAGTCCCGTCGGCGAATTGATGGAAAAGCTTCCGATCGCACCACCAACTGACCAAATTCGTGCCGAAGTCGAATTAATTGTCAGCCGTTTAATTGAAATTGCCAAAACTAATCAAGAGACTCACCGAGATGTCTTGCAATGGCTGGAAATCACTTATTTAATTGATAAACTCGGACAAAAACTCGAAGACTTTTCTGCCCTTTCCTTTGCAGAATTCGTATCAGAAATCAGAAAGCGAATGCCAAAAACTAAATCCTCCGATCCTCTCGGTGTTGCTGGACTAAAAGCAGTCCGCGAAACTTATAATGAATATGCACCGGCCATTCAATCTCGCAAAGCTGAGGCGTTGAGACTCGAACACCGTTTATCTGACTTAGTGAATCAAGCTTACGGATTGACACCGGAAGAAATAGATTTGATGTGGAAAACAGCACCTCCGCGAATGCCGATCGCCAGACAGATTTGATATAATATTAGATCGGTGTTTGTCTTCGTCTGGAATGTTGGGATAACAATTTTTGCCGACCAATTATGCAATTTGTGCGGGATTTAAAGGTTAATTCTTGACCTTTGAGGTAATTTTTAATCTCCTGTTGTCTTGCTCCCCCCTTGCTAAGGGGGGTAAAACACCTAATGCTCTCAGCGATTTAATCCCCTGTTATCCCATCTTGCTCCCCCCCTTAGCAAGGGGGGGCTGGGGGGGGGTAAAACACCTAATGTTCTCAGCGATTTAATCCCATCTACAATCACATCTAGAACCCCATCCAAATTATGATAAACATTATCATTTGTAAACCTCAAAAAATTAATTCTTGCTGATTCAATAAATTCTTGCCTTTCCGCATCATATTCTACAGCATCTTCTTGAAAATGACTATCACCGTCAACTTCTAGTGCTAACTTGATTTCCGGCGAGTAGAAATCGATCACAAATTCTGCTACGCTGTACTGTCTGCGAAATTTACAATTCTCAAGCTGTCTGTTTTTGATTTTCTCCCAGAGACGTTTTTCAGCTTTTGTCATTTCTCTGCGAAGCCGCTGTCGCTTGAGTTTTTCTGAGGTTTTGTTGTAAAGTTTTGTCATTTTTTATTTGGGTTTTTTCGTTGCTTGCTTGGCTTTTCTTACCCCCCCAGCCCCCCTTGCTAAGGGGGAGCAAGAGGGTTTTTTGAGGTTGCTTGGCTTTTTTTACCCCCCCCCAGCCCCCCCTTGCTAAGGGGGGGAGCAAGAGGGTTTTTCGTTGTTGCTTGGCTTTTTTACCCCCGTTGCTAAGGAGGAGCAAGAGGGTTTTTCGTTGTTGCTTGACTTTTTTTACCCCGTTGCTAAGGAGGAGCAAGAGGGTTTTTTGAGGTTTTGTGAACTATCCGTGTAAGTCCGGTAGATGCAAAAAAGGGGCAACTCGCGTCGCCCCTCATCTATTTAATCAACTGGAAAATTAAACTTCCACAGCAATCTTTTGTTCCGAAGCCTCCGGCGAATTCGCTTCACTTGGCGGCACAACTTGCCAGAACTTAGGCAAATATTCAGCCCAATTTGCCAAAATCTTTTCAGCTTTCTTGCTGCCAGTTCGATCGCGCTGAGCCTCAATCAACTCCTTCAATTGCGCCTCCCCAGCCGCCGTACAAACGCGCTGCATCTTCACAATCTCCCCGTTGACGTGAGCTGGGAAAGTCCCATCTTCATCGAGGAAATAAGCCAAGCCGCCAGTCATTCCAGCGCCGACGTTGCGGCCGACTTTTCCTAACACGACGATCGCGCCGCCAGTCATGTACTCGCAGCAGTGATCGCCCGCACCCTCGATCACAGCTTTCGCCATCGAGTTTCGCACCGCAAACCGTTCGCCAGCTTTACCCGCAGCCAACAGAGTTCCTCCCGTCGCACCATACAAACAAGTGTTACCGACGATCGCATTTTCGGAAGCATCATACGTCGCACCAGCCGGCGGTGCGATCGCAATTTCGCCACCGTGCATTCCCTTACCAACATAGTCGTTGGCTTGGCCTGACAGTCGCAGCGTCATTCCCGGCAAATTGAACGCGCCGAAGCTTTGGCCCGCGCTACCCGTGCAGTTGAGGACGATCTCACCGCTAAAGCCGGTGTTACCGTATTGCTTGGCGATCGCACCACTGATTCTTGCGCCCACAGTGCGATCGGTATTCAGCAATTTTACACTCTTGCTAACACTGGTTTGATTGGCGATCGCACTTTTAATTTCAGCATCCGCCAACAAATCATCATCCAACACTGGCCCGTTGGTGTGAATATCGCCGTGAATCAAGAAAGATCGATCGCCCTTAGTATCCGGCAACTTAGTCAAACAATCCAAATTAATCGCTTGAGTTTTAGTTAGTTGCACCCCTTCGCGCATTGTCAGCAAATCCGCGCGGCCGATGATATCTGCGATCGACTTATAACCCAATTTCGCCAACAAACTCCGCACTTCTTCTGCTACGAAATAGAAGAAATTAACAACGTGCTCCGGCGTTCCGGGGAACCGTTTCCGCAAGTGTTCCTGTTGAGTTGTTACGCCCACCGGACAACTATTCATGTGACAAACGCGAGCCATAATACAGCCTTCAGCAATCATTGCCACCGTGCCAAAACCGTACTCTTCGCCGCCCATCAAAGCGCCTACAATCACGTCCCAGCCGCTTTTGAAGCCACCGTCAACGCGGAGCAAAACTCGATCGCGCAATTTATTTTCCATCAGCACCCGGTGAACTTCTGTCAATCCGAGTTCCCACGGAGAACCTGCGTGCTTAATCGAACTCAATGGCGAAGCACCGGTGCCGCCATCGTGACCGGAAATTTGAATCACATCAGCATTTGCCTTGGCCACACCGGCGGCTACAGTCCCGATGCCGACTTCCGACACCAACTTCACCGAAACTCCTGCTTTCGGATTGATTTGGTGCAAGTCAAAAATCAACTGCGCCAAATCCTCGATCGAATAAATGTCGTGGTGAGGAGGAGGCGAAATCAAAGTGACACCCGGTTTCGATCGGCGCAAATAAGCAATATACTCGCTCACTTTCGGCCCCGGCAATTGACCGCCTTCACCCGGTTTCGCACCTTGTGCGATTTTGATTTCGATTTGTTTGGCGTTCATCAGGTACTCAGGAGTTACCCCGAAACGCCCGGAAGCTACTTGTTTGATCGATGAAGAAGCTGTATCGCCGTTTTGCAAACCTTTCAAGTGAGGTAGAGTTTGTGAGAAACCAGCCTCGCTGACATCGTTTAGCATTTTGTAGCGCACCGGATCTTCCCCGCCTTCGCCGGAGTTGGATTTGCCACCGATGCGGTTCATCGCAATGGCGAGAGTTTCGTGGGCTTCCGGGGACAAAGCGCCGAGGGACATTCCGCCGGTGGCGAAGCGCTTGACAACATCTGCTACAGATTCGACTTCTTCGATGGGGATGGCAGGGCGATCGCTCGCAAAATCCAGCAAATCTCGCAAAGCCGTTACCGGCCTGTTTTCTAGCTGTTGCTTGTAAACCTCGTAATGGTCGTAGGCACTTGCACCATTTTTGTCACCACTTGGTGTCATTTTTGGTTCGGCCCCATTGCCATTACTGTTAGTTTGAGCCTTAAAAGTAGTCACAGCCCTGTGCAAAGCCTTAGCCATTTCCGGGCTGTTCATGTGATATTCACCGCCCCGGCGGTACTGCACGAAGCCGAAGTTTTCCAGCTTTTTCAGAATCAATTCTGGGAAAGCCTGACTGTGGAAAGACATTACCTCGTTAGCCAGTTCCGCCACACTCAAACCGCCGATGC
Organism: Microcoleus sp. N9_A1; assembly: GCF_036701795.1. Lineage (NCBI taxonomy): Bacteria > Bacillati > Cyanobacteriota > Cyanophyceae > Oscillatoriales > Microcoleaceae > Microcoleus > Microcoleus sp. N9_A1. The sequence goes on along the minus strand of NZ_JAUBRI010000036.1, from coordinate 2,969 downwards.
GAGAAACAGTGCCTTTGAAGCCCAAATCGAGCAAATCACCGCCAATGCCGATCGCCTCAAAGATTTGCGCCCCCTGATAGCTAGACAGCAGCGAAATCCCCATTTTCGACAAAATCTTCAGCAAGCCATTTTCCACCGCTGTGCGGTATTTAGCTTGAGCTTCAGTGACGGTAATTTTGGGAACTTTGCCGTGCTGCATCAAATTTTGAGTTTTGGTGTCAAACCACCAGCCGCGCACGCTTTCCAATGCCAAGTAAGGGCAAATAGCCACCGCACCGTAACCCATCAAACAAGCGAAGTGGTGAGTGCTCCAACATTGGGCGGTATCGACAACTAGCGAAGTTTGCATCCGCAGCCCAACGCTAATTAAGTGGTGGTGAATCGCACCAACTGCCAGCAACGGAGGAATGTAAGTACATTCAGCACTCAATCCACCCGAAGATACATTGCCTTCTTTCTTCAAAAGTCGATCGCTCAAAATCAGAATTCTCGAACCCTCGCGCACCGCTTCAGCCGCCTCTTGACAAAGTTGCTCGACTGCGGTTTTCAAACCTCCGGGCCCTGCAGCGATTTTGTAAAGAGTGGACAATTCGGTGGCGGGGAAAGACTTTTGGTCTTTCAAGAAACACAGTTCAGCGTCGTTGAGTACCGGGGAATCAATTTTTAGCAGCTTGGCATTTTCCGGGATTGTTTGCAATAAATTGCCCCGCAAGCCTACATTCATTGTGAGTGACATCACCATCCCTTCGCGCAGGGGGTCGATCGGCGGATTTGTCACTTGAGCGAACCGCTGTTTGAAATAGTTGTACAGCAACTGAGGCTTTTCTGAGAGTACGGCCAAAGGAGCGTCATCGCCCATGCAGAAAGTCGGTTCCTTCCCAGAACTCGCCATCTCCACAATCACCATATCCAAATCTTCGGCGGTGTAGCCAAAAGCAGTTTGGGTTGCTAAGAGTGTTTGCGGTTCCAGGGTTGCCGTTTCCGCAAAAGGCTGCGGTTCCAAGGTTTCGCGGTTTTGTTTCAGCCATTCGCCGTAGGGGTGGCGCTTAGCAATTCGCTGTTTTAGCTGCCAATTTTTGAGAATTTCGTGGGTTTGCAGGTCAACTGCAATCATTTGTCCTGGCCCCAAACGGCCTTTTTCGACAATATCTGCTTCGGGAATATCGACAACTCCGGCTTCGGAGGCGACAATTACCAAACCGTCTTTAGTAATGCAGTAGCGGGCCGGACGCAAACCGTTGCGATCGAGCGTAGCACCTACTTGTTTGCCGTCGCTGAACACCAGCAAGGCCGGGCCGTCCCAAGGTTCTTGAATGCCGCTGTAATATTCGTAAAAATCTACAATTTCGGGATAGGTGGCCAAATCCGGCTGATTTTTGTAAGCTTCCGGCACCAGAATTGTCAGGGATTCTAGGGGAGTGCGGCCGGAGTGCACCAACAATTCCATCACGTTGTCCAAGTTGGCCGAATCGCTGCTTTCGGGATTGACGATTGGGTTGAACGTGTCGATGTCGGCTTGACTCCAATTCGGGTGAGACAAATTGGCTTGTCGCGCCTTCATCCAGGTAATATTGCCCAACAGCGTGTTAATTTCGCCGTTGTGTCCCAGCAAGCGCATCGGCTGGGCTAAGTGCCAGCGGGGCATGGTGTTGGTGCTGAAGCGGCGGTGATAGACGGCGAAGGAGCTTTTATAAGCGGGATTTTTCAGATCTGGGTAAAATTCTGCTAGTACGGCCGATCGCACCATGCCTTTATAGACGATCGTGCGGCAGGAAAAAGAGCAAGTATAAAATTCTCGGCGGGTGAAGTTGGGGCGATTTGATAGGGCGTGTCCGATCGTGCGGCGGGCCAGAAATAGCTGTCTGTCGAGTTCGTCTCCGGTTAAGTCCGGTGAACTGACAATTACTTGTTCGATTTGAGGCTGATTTTCTAGCGCTTGCGGGCCCAAAACCGAGGGTACAATGGGAACTTTGCGCCATCCCAAAAGTATCAGCCCGCGATCGGTCAGAACTTGCTCAACCACCTGCCGCGCTATAGTCGCTTGAAATTTATCTTGAGACAAAAACAGCATTCCCACGCCGCAGTTTTCCCGTGCTGGGGGCACAATTCCCTGTTCGGCAAACCAAGCATCCAGCAATTCCCAAGGAATCGCGGTCATCAAACCCGCACCGTCGCCGGAATCTTGGTCGGCGCTGCAACCGCCGCGGTGTTCCAGACAAGTTAAGGCTGGCAGAGCTTTTTGAATCAGCGAGTGAGTAGCTTTACCGTTTTGGTTGGCAATAAAGCCTACACCGCAGGCATCTCTTTCTTCCACTAACCAGCTTTGGCCGGCATAGGGAGTTCCTCGTTGAGTCTGATGCACGTTGCTGTTTGGATCGATCGTATTACCCATGTTGATTGAAAGTTATTTCGGTGATTGTGTGGTTGATTTGTTTTTATAGCTCGGAGAGAGAATGCTGCCGAGTGGTGGGATCTTAGTAAATCTTGAAACAGCACATAGCAAGCTGATTTAGATAAAAATTTACGTCGATGCTGCCTGCACTGAGGACTGAAACCCTGTTTGCCAATTTTAAATTATGTCGCTCGCATCGCCTCGGAGATGTCTCCTAGAATACCCTGCTGTGAAAAAGCAGTGATTCTTTGGGCGATCGCCGCCCTGCAACTACAGACATTGCAGGCAATTCCCTACCGGATAGCTGCGCTAGCGCGGGTTTTTTGGGTGTTTTTTCCCTGAGTCCGCAAGGGTAGCCTTGCAGCGGAATCAGGTAGATAGTAACTTTAGCGTTATTTTGCTGACTGCGCTGTTGAGTTGCTTTCGTTAGCGCCCGCAGACACAAAAGCCACCTGCCCGCTCAGTCGGTAGGTGCAATCTAGCAGCGTGGTTCACAACTGTTGACACTCCTCGCGCTAAAGCGACGAGGATTCTTAAGACCATATTTTCTGTCTTAAAGGCGCTGACAAAGTGCCCC
>NZ_JAUBRI010000035.1:63487-71111 GCF_036701795.1 Microcoleus sp. N9_A1 | reverse complement strand
CGAGAGTAAAACTTTGGGTGTTACCTAAAGCTGCTTTGTCCGCAGAATCTCAGTGGCTTCAGCCCTGAGAGTGTCAATCCTTGCGGATAATTACGATCGCCCAAAAATAACGCCTGCATTCCCTGATTCCCATTTCGCGTATTTCTGCATAACACTAGCGTACATTTCTGAGTCTGTAAACCCTGTTAACCAAGCTGGTAGCTGAGGCCAAGGCTGTTGGTTGAACCAATTTTTATCGGTATGAGCGAATTGACGAACAAAAGGTGCGATCGCCATATCAGCCAATGCTACATTGTTACCAAATAAATATTTAGTGGCGCTTAACTGTGCATTGAGTTTGTCGAGGAATAAAGAACCTTCATACCGATGTACTTGGGCATCAACACCTGGGTAACGTTCAGGGTACTTATAACGGTCAAGATGATATTTAAACCTATCATCAAATTCAGCAATTAATACTAGCATTTCTGCAACCGAACCTTTTTCTGGAATCAACCATTTTTCAGGATCATACTGTCTCAATGCCCACAACATAATATCGATACTTTGATCGAGTACCCGCCCGTCAACATCAATCAATATCGGTACCGTACCTTTGGCAGATACCTGCAACATTTCTTGTGGTTTGTCTCGTAAAACAACTTCCCGCAACTCACACACCCGATTGCTAACCATTAAGGCCAAGCGCGCCCGCATAGCATAGGGACAGCGGCGAAAGGAATACAAAATTGGGTATATTACTGACATATAATCTCAATTCCGGTTGCACCGGAATTATTGTTGACTGTTGACTGTTGACTGTTGAAGGAGAGGTCGAAAAACTGATACCAATTTAATGTGAAGTTGCACATATCTCGATCCCCCTAAATCCCCCTTAAGAAGGGGGACTTTGAGCGGAATCTTGTTCCCCCCTTATTAAGGGGGGCTAGGGGGGATCTGATTCTATGCAGCATCATAAAAAAATTGGTATGAATGGTTGAGTGTTAACTGTTGACTCGATTTTATTATTCTGATGCCACCGGAAACGATATAATTAGTCGATCGCGCGATCGGGTTTTTCGGGTCAGAAACCCAGTTTCTTCGTAGATTTCTTGTCGCTAAACAAGATTTTTCGTAGCAAGGGGGTTTCTTTAAGCTTAGTGAATAATAATATTAGTCGATCGCACCATCTACTTTTTCCTTAGCATCATAGCGCGCGCCGATATGTACTTGGTTGCGACGCTTAGCAAGCTCAATCTGACGTTGACGTTCAGATAAGGCTTGTTTTTTGGTTTCAGTTTTGGAGTCATGACAATGAGGACAACTCACACCAAGTACAAACAATTCAGAAGCCTTATCTTCCTGACTAATCGGGTGACGACAACCGCGACAAAGTTCATAGTTACCTGGCTTTAACCCCTGACCCACAGAAACCCGTTCATCAAAGACAAAACATTCACCTTCCCAACGACTTTCTGCTTCCGGAACCGTTTCCAAATATTTTAAAATTCCGCCTTCGAGATGATAGACTTCATCAAAACCTTGAGAGCGCAAAAAAGCAGTAGATTTCTCGCAGCGAATACCACCCGTGCAAAACATTGCCACCTTGGGTTTATTGCGTAAAGCAGCTTCTTGCAGCGCCCATTCCGGTAACTCAGAAAAGCTTTTTGTGTTTGGATTAATAGCGCCTTCAAAAGTACCCATAGATACCTCGAAGTCGTTACGCACATCAACCACGACAACATCGGGATCGTCAAGCAGCTTATTCCACTCATCAGGCTTAACATATTTGCCAGCCATGAGGCGGGGATTAATGTCTGGTACTCCCATCGTGACGATTTCGCGCTTCAAGCGTATTTTCAGGCGGTAAAAAGGTGCTTTTTCCGAGAAAGATTCCTTGTGTACCAGATCCGCAAAACGCGAGTCACTACGCAAGAATGCCAGCACTGCGTGTACGCCTTCGGATGAGCCTGCGATCGTGCCATTGATGCCTTCGGCTGCTAACAAGATAGTGCCTTTGACGTTGTTGTGATTGCAACAATCGATTAGCGGTGCTTTCAGGTCGGCAAAATCCGGTAGTTCAACGAACTTATATAAAGCAGCGGTTAAGAAATAAGCCATAGATTGAATTGATAGCACTAATTAATTTTCATACTTCTATGAAAATTCAGTCAAAGCGGGCGGTGGGGCTCGAACCCACGACGTCCAGCATGGGAAGCTGACATTCTACCACTGAATTACGCCCGCGCTTAGTGTTTTTTACCTGTTTTCAGCTTCTTTGACTTTAGACGCCGATCGGTAAAAAACGACTAGAAAAACATTGTACAACTATTTTCGGATTTTGAGTATAGCATTTTGACAATCAATTTTGGGCGACAGCCGATCGCCCAACCGAGCCATGATACTGTGGCAGACGAGCCAATTGTCATCGCGGCCAAAACCTGCCACTAAATCAGCAATCGCCTCGGTTCCGAACCTTGACAAAGAGTTAGCGGCTTCGGATCGCACATTCGGATCGCGCCATCGAACTGCATCATTTTTAACAGCGCAGCCATTGAGTCCGCAGTTTGACTATGCCGCCATCCCATCGCCACGAACGATCGCACCATCAACCCCGTATCGTTCACTTTGCTCAGCAACATCGGTAGCGCCACCGCAGAATCGCACTTTCTCACAGCCGTTCCCCCCGCAGCCTGTCTTGAGAATCACAACTTGGCAGCGCTGCTGGGATTTCGCTAATTTCCCTAAGCCCATTAAAATATATTTTTGTTACTTTTCTTTACGACTTTAGCTAGGATGGCCGGATTTTGGGAAGATTAAAAAAAATTCAGTTATTAGATTATGTCGGCAAATTAACAGCCTCAAACTTCCACACCAGAAGAAGTTCAGGAAGCAATTGCTGAGCGTGAGCAATATTGGCAACGGCCGATCGACGATACCTTGAAAATGACTAAAAAGGTACAAATGACCCAACAAGCAGGGAGCATCTCAATGAAAGCAGCCAAGCTAGAAATTGGAGTTAGGAGCCAGGAGCCAGGAGCCAGGAGGAAAGAGTCAGAAGGAAGGAGTCAGAAGAAGTGTTTTTACAAATATGAGATGCTCCCAACAAGCAGTGATGAAACACTTATAAAATTATCCCGATATAGTTTCCCAGAAAGAATTGGTTTAAAGCCTGTCCCTTGTAGGGAGAAATTAAAAGAAGACTATTCATTACTCCAATCCTCTTGCTTCCAGGTAGAGGTCGCTATCAACTGTCAACTGTCAACTGTCAACTGTCAACTGAAATCGGTGGGGTGGTAGCCAATTTGCGCTCGCAACAACCTTCCTCAAAATGAGATTAATTGCGGTTTTGTAGAGTATGCTGTTTTTTTGAGTTGATCTACTTAATTGTACTGTTTTCCTTCCCCGGAGATTCTCCAGAGTCCCACTGCTTGATAAGGGCGGACAAAATTCCGGTTGGAAGTTTTTTGATGAGTTGGGGTATTGAGGAGAAATCCACTCGCTCGCAAACCTTGATAGAACTCCTACGCTGGCAGAATCGGGAAAATTCACTCATTCTTAACTTTTAACAGTATAATTTTTAAGGGATTTCCCGTCTCAATCTTGTCCGCTGCTAGGAAAGGGGGAACTCCAAAATAATGATTTTAAAAGCGCTTGATAACACAGGCCGACTTGCCTAGATATTATATCGGTAGGTAGATGACTTATTATTCATTTTAATATATATATATATATATATAATATCATCAAATACAATATAACGATAATACGCTGGCAGCAAGCTATCTGGTATAAAAAATGAGTCAGAATAAGTTTTCCAAAAAATCTAAACCTCAAGCTGATATGGATGCTGAAGGAAAGCAACAAAACAATCAAAACGAGTTATTTCCAGTCGTCGGAATAGGAGCCTCTGCAGGTGGATTGCAAGCCTTTACCAAATTACTCAGCCATTTGCCGATCGATACCGGCATGGCGTTTGTAATAATTCAGCATATGTTGCCGACTCAGGACAGTGTGTTGAGAGAGATTCTGGCTCGATCGACCCAGATGCCCGTGCATGAGGTGAAATCTGGGATTAAAATAGCACCGAATCAGGTATACGTCATCCCCCCCAATGTCAGCCTGACCATCGATCAAGCGGTGCTGAAGCTAACGCCTCGCGGCAGAACACGCGGGATATTTATGTCCGTCGATACTTTTTTGGTTTCCCTCGCTGCAGAACGGGGGAACCAAGCCATCGGCGTCGTTTTGTCCGGGGGCGACGGCGATGGTGCCCAAGGATTAAAAGCGATTAAGGCTGCAGGCGGTATTACTTTTGCCCAAAGTGAAGGATCGGCACAAGTCAGCAGTATGCCGAACACTGCGGTGGCTACGGGTCAGGTAGACTTTATCTTGACACCGGAAAAAATTGCCCAGAAAATAGCAGAGATCAGCCGTCATCCCTACATTGCCGATCGGCCTGCGACAGAATCGACCACCAGCGAAAATAAGAGCGAAAGTAAAGATGCGATCGCCACCGTCTACACTTTGCTGCGCGCCGCTACAGGAGTTGATTTTACTCACTACAAACAAACCACCTTGAAGCGGCGGATGCAGCGACGGATGTTGCTGTACAAGCTGGAACGGATCGAGGATTATGCCGAATATCTCAAAAACACCCCGACAGAAGTAACGGCGCTTTATCACGATGTTTTCATTCATGTCACCAGCTTTTTCCGTGACCCCGAAAGCTTTGAGGCTTTAAGCAGCAAACTTTTTCCCGAAATCGTTAAAGATAAATCACCGAAAACACCGATCCGAATTTGGGTGGCCGGCTGTTCAACCGGTGAAGAAGCTTACTCGATCGCCATTTGCTTGCTAGAGTTTTTAGCAGATCGAGCTACTAATCTGCCGATTCAGATTTATGCCACAGACATCAGCGAAAGTGCGATCGCGATCGCCCGCCGCGGCTTTTATACGCAGGCCCAAGTCGCCCATATTTCACCCCAGCGCCTGAATCGGTTCTTTGTCCGAGTCGAAGGCGGATACCAAATCGCTCAGCCGGTGCGCGAACTCTGCGTCTTTGCCAAACAAAACCTGATCAGCGATCCGCCGTTTTCCCGGATGGATTTGATCGCCTGTCGGAACGTGCTGATTTATCTGGGCCCCCCGCTGCAAAAAAAGCTGCTGCCAATTTTCCACTACGGGCTTCGGCCCGCAGGCTTCTTGCTGTTAGGCACTTCGGAAACAGTTGGTGACTTTTCAGAATTGTTTGCGCTATTCGACAAAAAGAACAAAATTTATACTAAAAAACTGCTGTCGCATTGGCTCAGTATGGATTTAACTGCTAGCAACTATCCTGCGACAGCCATCAACTTTCCACCGCTGTTGACGGAAAGCTTAAACGAAATCGAAATCGAGAAACAGGCAGATCGCATTGTTTTGAATCACTATGCCCCTGTCGGCGTCGTGATTAACACAGCCAGAGAGATTCTGCAATTTCGGGGACAGACGAATGCCTACCTAGAACCGTCTCCCGGTAGGGCTAGCTTGAATTTGCTGAGAATGGCAAAAGAAGGATTGCGCCTCGAACTCCGTAGTGCAATTGAACAGGCCTCGCAGCAGCAGTTGCCGATCGAACGTACTGGCTTGCAAATTAGAGAAAGGGAGATCATCCGCCAGGTCAAAATTAATGTGATTCCATTCCCAACAGGCGCTGCCGCAAAAAACTATTTTTTAATTTTGTTTCAAGACGAGCCGCCGATCCCTGCAATGCCTGCTGCTGTAAACGATGGTAGAGTCAACTCCGATGCTTTAGAGGGTGAAAGTTTGGAGATTGCGAGGCTGCAACAAGAACTCAAAACCACAAAAGACCACCTGCAATCGATCGTCCAAGAACATCAAGCCGCTAACCAAGATTTGAGAGCCGCCAACGAAGAGATTCTGTCGAACAACGAAGAGTTGCAAAGTACAAATGAGGAACTCGAAACCGCAAAAGAAGAGATTCAGGCAACCAATGAAGAACTGAACACGATTAATGACGAATTGCAGCGGCGCAATCTTGAATCGACTCAGGTGAGTAACGATTTACAGAATCTGCTCAGCACCATCAATATTCCGATTCTGATGCTGGGAGGCGACCTGCGAATCCGCCGGTTTACTCCCGCAATCGAAGGCATCTTCAACTTGATTTCTACCGATGTCGGGCGCTGTTTGAGCGACATCACTCACAAGTTGATAGTGCCGGAGTTAGAGCCAATGATTTTAGAGGTGATCCGCACGCTCAATTTGAAAGTTCAGGAGGTTCAAGATCGAGAGGGTCGTTGGTACGATCTGCATATTCGACCGTATCGGACGATCGACCACAAGATTGATGGGGCTGTGGTGATGTTGGTGGATATCCACGAGCTCAAAGTCAGCGGCGAGCAGTTGATGGAAGCGAAAAACTACGCCGAAACGATCGTGGAAACCGTCCGGGAACCGTTGCTAGTCTTAGATCTCGACCTGCGGGCGATCACCGCCAATCGTTCTTTCTACCAGACGTTTCAGGTGATGCCGATCCACACTGAGCAACACTCGATCTTCGATATTGGTAACAGACAGTGGAATATTCCCCAGTTGCGATCGCTCCTCGAAGAAATTCTGGCAGGAAAGAACGAGTTTCACGATTTTGAGGTCGAGCATGACTTTGAGCAGATCGGGCATAAAATAATGCTGCTCAATGCCCGCAAAATGCCTCCCATCGGCAATACACAGATGATTCTGTTGGCGATCGAGGATATCACGGAGCAAAAACAGTTGGAGACAGAACGCAGCCTGCGGATTCAAGAACAAACGGCTCGTGCGGCTGCTGAGCAGGCCAACCGCGTCAAAGATGAGTTTTTGTCCGTCCTCTCTCACGAACTGCGGACGCCCCTGAATGCGATAATTGGCTGGACACAGTTGCTGCGCCTGAAAAAATTTGACGAAGCTAAAACCGAGGAGGCGATAAGAACGATCGAGCGCGCCGCCAAAGCACAAAACCAGCTCATCGACGACATCTTAGACGTTTCGCGAATTACCACAGGTCAGTTTCGGCTCAATGCTTTGGAAATTGAGCTGAATCCACTGGTTAAAAATGCGATGGAGGTGGTTCGTTTGGCAGCAGAAGCCAAAAATATTCAAATGGAATCCAGGCTAACTCCTTTAACACTAAACGTATTGGGCGATCCAAACCGTTTACAACAGGTAGTGTGGAATCTACTTTCAAACGCGATTAAATTCACCCCAGCCGGAGGCAAAATTGACATCGCATTAGACTGCATTGACGGCATGGCTCAAATCCAAATTAGCGATACTGGCCAGGGCATTCACCCTGATTTTCTCCCCTATGTGTTCGATCGCTTCCGTCAAGCGGATAGTAGCTACTCTCGCAGAGACGGTGGATTGGGGCTAGGACTCTCGATCGTCCGTCATTTAGTAGAACTCCACGGCGGTACTGTTGGTGCAACAAGTTCAGGTGAGGGACAAGGGGCAACGTTTACCGTGAAGTTGCCGCTACGAACAAATATCCCAGAAAGTTAGACACTAATATTTACCAAAGACATAATTGATCTCGTTTCCGGTTGTACCATCCGTGATTGTGGACTGTTGACTGTGAGTCAAAAAAACTGAAAATTGCGCTATA
>NZ_JAUBRI010000035.1:0-63387 GCF_036701795.1 Microcoleus sp. N9_A1 | reverse complement strand
TTTGTTGGCAGCTTGATGCGACTTGATCACGAGGATGAAGCGCGGATTTGATATCATATTATGTCCGGTCGATTACCCCTAATACGGTAGGGGCGGGTTCACAAAAAATATCTGCCAATAATTGACAATCTCAAAAACCCGCCCTTTAAATCTGAAAATTGCGCTATATTTGTTGGCAGCTTGATGCGACTTGATCACGAGGATGAAGCGCGGATTTGATATCATATTATGTCCGGTCGATTACCTCTAATACGGTAGGGGCGGGTTCACAAAAAATATCTGCCAATAATTGACAATCTCAAAAACCCGCCCTTTTAATCGCGGTCACTCGATCGGACATGATATCATTCCGGCGCAACCAAAATTGATATTATTTCTAATCTTATCTCCTGATCTAAGGAATGAGAATTAAATAACTTCCACTCTTGAAAGTGGGATGGGCGTCCCGCCCGTCCAAAAAAGACGGGCGGGACGCCCATCCCACAATAACAATTAAAATTGTAAGTTATTTAATTCGCGATCCTAAGAGCCCAAAGTGAGTTTTCTCGCCACGATTGGTTATCAGTAGATCCACTATGAGGGGGTGAATAACCTCAATATCAACGTTTTAATTATGCAATCCCCGTAGACGTGCGTAATCGAAATAGTGACAGTGGTTATCTGCGTTCATCGGCGTTTATCCGCCTTCATCTGCGGTAAAAAAAGGCCATAATCTCTAAATAACCCTAACCAATAACTATTTAGCAACCTTAACCTCAGCGCCATCCTTAAGAAAACCAGCCCCAGTAACAACCACCCGATCGCCCGCCTTCAAACCCTTTTTAACCACCACCTTAGCAGCAGTCAAATCGCCCACAGCACCCCCGGAAATTTCCCCTAGTTCCACCGGTTGAGCCTGCACCTTGTCCTGGCCGACAAGTTTGTAAACAATAGAACTGCCGTCAACTTGCGGTAAAATAGCTTTAGCAGGGACTTTCAAACCTTGAGCCGTTGCCGTCGCAATTGATGCGCGCAAAAACATTCCCGATCGCAAAAACTCGCTTGCCGACAAATCAATCTTCACCGTAGCTTGCCGATTTTGCGGGTCAACTAGCGGCGAAATATCTCGCACAGTTCCTGACAACTTGATCCGCTTGTCAGAATCCGAAGTAATTTGCACTGCTGTTCCCGGCCGCACTTGCGAAACCTGAGTTTCCGGTACTTTCAATTGCAGTTCCAGCTTGTTGCCGCGAATAATCGAAAAGAGTTTTTGACTTCCCGAAGAAACATCCCCAACTCGACCAATTCTTTCAGCCACAGTGCCACTATCCGGCGCTCGAACAATAGTTTGTTCTAGTTGAGTTTGTAACTGTTTGACTTGGGCATCATTGCTGCGGACACTTGCTGCGTTATTTCCGACATTTGCTCTGGCACTGCTGACACTCGCTCCGGCCGTATTCACTTTTGCACGAGCGCTGGCGAGGGCTGCCCTAGCCGTACTGATATTAGCTTCACCAGTAGCTACTTGAGCAATAGCCGATCGCACTTCTTCCGCTGCTTTATTCTGTTCTTCCAAAGCTGTATTCAAGTCAGCTTTAGCTTTGTTCAAGTCTTGAACAGCAGTCTGCCGCTCTGTCTTGCGTCTTTCTAAATCTTGCTGACTAATTACTCCCTGAGTCGCCAAATTTTGGCTGCGATTTACTTCTCTTTGAGCCTGATCTAATTTAGCCTGGGCGGAGGCAATGCCTGCTTTAGCTTGAGTGACACCGGCTTTAGCTTGTTCCACACCGGCTCTTGCCTGGCCGACGCCTGTTTTGGCTTGCGCTGCGTCAGCGATGGCTTTTTCAACGCCAGCTTGGGCTTGAGCAACGCCGGCTTGGGCTTCTTGTTGGGCTGACTGAGCTTGCTGCACCTGAGCTTCGGCTTGTTCTACCGTAGAATTCGCCGATTGTACTCCCGCCAGCGCTTCGGCAATTTGCGATCGTAGCACCGAATCGTCCAAAACCGCCATCGTCTGACCTTTTTCTACCGCATCCCCTTCATTCACCAACACCTGCTTGATTTGCAAACCGTTGGCTTGTGGCAGCACCGGCAGCAAGTCATAGGCTGCCACGGTGCCCGTCGCTTCCAAAGTTTCACCCACCTGGGCAGATTCCACAGGCGCCACTGTCACCGTCGGAGCCGTCACCTGCTGGTTTACCGATGGAATTGGAGCTGCCGGAGGCGAACTCTGCTTGCCCCCAGTCAAGTTTACTGCTAGCAGCGTTGCAGCCACGCCAACCCCTGCGCCCGCCAACAAGGCCGGCCACCTGATTTCTTTGCGGGGCCCAACTTCAGTTGCTTCTGGTTCCCAAACCTGTTCCCCCTCCATTTCTGGAACTTCCAGCGCAACTTCTCGTTCATCTTCCTCAGCGGAGAATTGCCAGCGAGATTGGTCTGACACCTCACTTTCAGGTACATCCACTGCTGAATTATTGTCGCGCCCGTTCTCCACGGGGGGAAGGGGTTGCTTTTCTTCGGCTTCTGAAAAAACTTGATTAGTCACGGTAGTTCCGATATTTTTTTGCTAATGTTTACTAACAAACACATAAATTGAGATACTGTTTCAACCAAGGCGTATCAACCGATGCCCGCAGGAAAATCCCACGAGCACCATTTAGAGATTGCTCCACTGCCAGACTTCAATAGCAGATAAGGCTTGGCGATCCAAGGCAGTAATAGCATCTTCATACAGCAGGTTGACAACTTGTGCCGCAGGCTTGCCACCTACTTTGAACACGATGTATGTTTCTGTGCTGGCTTGGATTCATCGTGAGTCCAAGAGCTTGTTCAACAAATCTACAGAATGCGAAAATGACAGAACTAGAGCCGCACAATTCCATCCTTGCTGTCTTTTTTGCATGATTTGCATAAACCCCAATAGACCCGTCCCCGTCAATCATTCCTCGCCAAAAATGCACATTATTGGAAAGGCGGGAATGCACAGATGCAGTATGTGATTTCCTCTCTGTGATTCCAAACTCTTTTAACTTATTGATGATTTTGACTGATTGAAAAGCGTATCTACATGATTTTGTTGATTCGATTTCGAGAATAGCCTGAGATCCCTCAACGAATTGTCTAAACTTTTCTAGGTGAAAAGAGTCTTTTTCTTGAAGGCACAGCGCAACCGTGTTGCCAACGATTGCGGCATCAGCCAACAAGAATCCTAGCCAATAGGTAGCATCATCGGAAGCAGCATCAAAGGCTGACTCGTTTAAAAAATGCCCAGAGGCTTTTCTGCAAACATAACTCCTATCCCGCATCTGAACGCCTCTTCTTTGAAGGAGTGAGTAGACAGAAGACCTGTCTACCTCAAAGTCTCTAGCCCGATCCGAGCAAAGCTCCCCATCTTGATAGCGAATAATTATTTGGTTGTGCTGATCTTTAGTTAGCCTTGTCATTGTCTATATCCTCTGGACAGTGAACAGGGTTTGAGAGAACCAGGAGTTCTCCACCGTTTTGCTTGACCATAAACTCGAATAGCTCAAATCCGAATCTGCACAATCTGTCTCTACAGGCAACAACAATCTTGAGCTGATCTCCGCGCATAAGTCTGACCAGCAGGGCTTGCAGTCCTTTCCTTTTGAAGTTGAGTCCAGAGCCGATGTCTTGGACGATTTCGGCTTCTGGATATCGTTCTCGCATAAATTCAACTTGTCTAGCAAGGTCGTCTCGCTGTTTGGTTGAACTGACGCGACAGTAGCAAATAGTGGCAGATCCAATTGCACCGCGCTGGTATGACTCGACATCGTAGAGTCTTTGCCCTGCTTCGTTTTTGATGCTTTTGATTTTGCCTTCATCTGCGTACTTTCTTAAGGTGTTTGCGTGCAAGCCCAGAAATTCGACTGCTTTTCTGAGTGGTATATATGCCATTCACTCAATCTATAGTGTTTGTGAGCAAATGTAATTATTTGTTAGTAAAAAATACACTGTTGGTTTACCTCTCGCCAGTATGAGCCTTTCCTTTTTTATATTGTAAAGAAAGATTACGATATTATTTAGTTCATTTTAGCGGATGACCTGAGCAGTCCGGCGTCCTCCTTTTGGGTGAGTGTGGCGTCATTTCACCTGAGAATGGCGATTTCGATCGAAGTTTGATCAAAGTTTGTACGATCGACATTTAATTTGATCTGCCTCTGGGGCATACTGAATATTAGCGTGATTTCCGGGCGTGGGGTCGATCGGGCTGGCATTGTCTCTCCCCAACTGGCTTGGCCGTCACCTATCTATCAATGCTGAGAAAAGTCAGTCTAATCTTGAACTGATTATTCCTAACCTATACTCTCACGTGTTTATTGTATAATACGGCACATCTGCCGAAAAAGTTGTGCCACTTTATTTAAAAAAAATCACAATGAATAGCGTCTTTTCTCCCGTCCAACAGTTTCTAATTACTTGGCTACTAATGCTAGTGACGGGATGGTTTACCCTGACTGCTATCAGTTATGTTGGGGAACTGGTCAGCATTTTAGTAACAGCGGGACTCATTGCATTTTTATTAAATTATGCAGTAAAAAGACTGCAAGTATTTTTGCCCCGGGGAGTAGCTGCGGGGCTGGTTTATTTAACAGCAGGTGTGGTAGTAGTAGTAATCGGTTTAACTATTGTGCCACCCGTGTTCAGCCAAGCGAGACAGTTGGGGGTGAGGTTCCCGGATTTACTGGAGTCGGGGCGACTGCAGCTAGCTGAATTTCAAGCATGGAGTGCCGAGCGCAATTTGCCGTTTAACGTGCAAATATTGGAGCAGCAGCTATCAGCGAAAGTGCAGGAACAAGTGCAGGCGATCGCAGGTACGAGTCTAGGCTTAGTTGTCGGTACTGTTAACTGGTTTTTGGACTTGATTTTTATTGTGGTGATTTCCTTTTATATGCTCCTAGACGGGCAAAGAGTTTGGCAGGGTTTAACCAGTATTTTTTCCCCAGACATTCGCTATGTTTTAACAGAGACTTTGCAGCGAAACCTCCAGCGATTTGTATCAGGACAGTTATTGCTGGGACTATTGATGGCTATCTCGTTGACTCTGGCTTTTTGGTGGCTGCAAGTTCCGTTTTTCCTGCTGTTTGCCGTGTTTATAGGATTGACGGAAATAATTCCGTTTATTGGAGCAACGTTGGGAATTGGCACTGTTAGCATAATTGTAGCGTTTATCGATTGGTGGCTGGCGCTGCAAGTCTTAGTAATTGCGATCGGTCTCCAGCAAATCAAGGATAATTTAGTAGCTCCCCGAATCATGGGCAATCTCACCGGATTGAGCCCGGTAATTATTTTCACAGCTTTGCTGTTAGGAGGTAGAGTAGGAGGGTTGTTAGGAGTTATCCTCGCAATTCCGCTCACTGGGGTTGTAAAAAGTATCGTAGAAATTTTACTCAATCCCAAATTGCCTCCCCAAACAGGCTCGTTTTTCTACAATCCTTTTAGCGGCGAGGAGTTGGGAAAAATAACAGAGGATGAAAGTAGAATAATTTTGGTTCCAGACGAACAAAAATAGTCTAATGTTTGTAGTAAAGACTTGAGTCCAGAAAACTTTTATTAGTAAGGAATTCAGCCATTGCTACTAGACATCTTGCACTCATTCACTCTCAATTCTCGAAAGGGATCTGCGTTAATCTGTGTTTATCTGCCTTGAATCTGCGGTTGATCTATCAATCAAATATCTATGCAAGAGGTCTACTGATTCCGTTAAGAAAGAACTAAATTCCTCACTACGAACCACTTAAAATCTCAAACCTCAAAAATTATGAAATGGTGGCAAAATCTTAAAAAGAATCCTCTGGCTCGGTTGGGAGCAGTGCTGCTGTTAATTTTTTATACAGTCGCACTTTTCGCTGAATTTGTGGCACCTTACGACCCCTACGACTCTCAATTAAACGGTTCATTGCTGCCGCCGACTCGGATTTATTTAAGCACCCAAGACGGGCGCTTTATCGGCCCCCACGTTTATCCGACTACTCAGGGCTCGGTGGATGCGAATACCGGCGCTCGTGAGGTAATTGTAGACTGGCAAAAACCCTCTGCTGTTGGTTTATTTGTCAAAGCTTCCCCCTATAAATTTTTAGGATTTTTGCCTTTCGACAGGCACCTGTTTGGCACTACAGGAGAAGGCCAAATTAATCTTTTAGGCACGGATGAACAAGCTCGCGATCAATTCAGTCGCTTAGTACACGGCAGCAGAATTAGCCTCAGCATCGGCTTAGTAGGAATAGCAATTTCTTTTCCCTTGGGATTGTTTGTCGGAGGCATATCTGGTTATTTCGGCAGTTGGATTGATAGTATATTAATGCGTTTCGCCGAAGTATTGATGACGATTCCCGGTCTTTATTTATTAGTAGCGCTAGCAGCAGTGCTGCCCCCGGAATTGACAAGTGCTCAGCGATTTATATTGATTGTGCTGATTACTTCATTTATCAGTTGGGCGGGTTTAGCGCGGGTGATTCGCGGCCAAGTTCTCTCAATTAAACAACGAGAATTTGTGCAAGCGGCGCGGGCAATGGGTGCCAATCCAATTTATATTATTGTCCGCCACGTTTTGCCACAAACTGCTACTTATGTAATTATTTCTGCTACTTTGTCTGTTCCGGGTTTTATTGTGGCGGAGTCGGTTTTGAGTTTAATTGGACTGGGAATTCAACAGCCAGATCCTTCTTGGGGAAATTTGCTATCCCTGTCTACTAATGCTTCAATTTTAGTGTTGCAGCCTTGGTTGGTTTGGCCTCCGGCGATACTGATTATTTTGACTGTTTTGGCGTTTAATTTATTGGGGGATGGGTTGCGGGATGCTCTCGATCCGCGCAGCATTCAAAGGTAATTGGGAGTTAGTAATTCAAATATTTGTAGGGGCGGGTTCACCCAAATTTAGATCGCCAAATTCCCGAACTAAAAAACCCGCCCCCACCCATCGCAAAACCCCAAAAACCTGTTCCCTAATCAGGGTTAGTTGGGGGGGGGGCGGGTTTTTTAATATTTTGGATGTGAATCAAAGATGGTTGGTGAACCCGCCCCTACGAAATTTGTTAATACAAGAATACATCAAAAATACCAATCTTGGTATTTGTAGGGTGCGTCGCTATAAAAAAATCCCTAAATTCAATCGACAATCTCATGTATCCGCACCTTACACGATAGTTGCATAATTTTTCATAATTGCTATTACAAATTACAAATTACTTGAGAATTGCTTGTTTAAGTATTAACAGGTAAGCGGATCGTAAAAGTAGAACCAACACCCTCTTGACTTTTTACGGAAATATTGCCGCCCATCATTAGGCAAAAACGCTGGCTGATTGCCAGTCCCAAACCGGTGCCGCCGTACTTGCGGGTGGTGGAAGCGTCTGCTTGGGCAAAGGGTTGAAAAATATGCTGCAATTGGTCTGAATTCATCCCAATTCCTGTATCTGTACAATTAACAACTAAAAATTCTTTACTAGCACTTGAAGATTGAGAATTCGCCGTAGGTTCAGAAGTGTTTTCTTGTTTTGCTTCGCTGCTGTCGCCCGCAATTTTTTCTCGGCTGGCTGTGAGGGTAATTGTACCGTTTTGAGTGAATTTGGCGGCATTGCTCAGCAAATTCAATAAAATCTGCTGCACTTTCGTAATGTCCCCGTGCATAGTGCCGATATTACTAATTTTGTGTAAGTTGAGAGTGTTGCCGTTTTTCTGAATTAGTGGCACGGCGGTGGAGGCGACTTCTTTAATCAAGGCGGCGATGTCGAAGGTTTCTAAGTAAAGATCCATGCGACCGGCTTCGATTTTAGAAATGTCGAGAATGTCGTTAATTAGCGACAGCAAGTGTCTGCCGGAAGTGCGGATTTTGTCTAAATCTGGGGTGAGTTCATCGTAGCCCAATTCTTCGGTTTCTTCTTGGAGCATTTCGCTGTAGCCGATGATGGCATTCAGAGGTGTTCGCAGTTCGTGACTCATGTTTGCCAAAAATGCGCTTTTTGCGGTGGAAGCGGCTTCGGCTGCTTCTGCGGCGAGTTGCAAGGCGGATTCAAAGACTTTTCGATCGCTAATATCCTCGACGCTGCCTTCATAGTAGAGTACCTCGCCATTGGCGTCGCACACTGCACGCGCGCTTTCAGAAATCCAAATTACCTTGCCGTCAACGCGGTAAACTTGTGACTCAAACCCCGAAACTTCTCCGAATTCTTCCATCACCCGCATAAACTTGTCGCCCTGCTGAGGATTGACGTAAGCTTGCTGCCTGATGTTTGTGAGATTTGATGTCAATTCTTCGGGAGTGGCGTAGCCATAGATGCGGGCTAAAGCTGGATTTACGCTCAAGAAGTGGCCTTCGGGGGTTCTTTGAAAAATGCCTTCAACGGCATTTTCAAAGATGCTACGATATTTTTGTTCTGCTTGACGCAGAGCGCTTTGTGTACGATCGCGCTCGCTGGCTTCGATCGCCAATGATACCAAATCTGCGAGGGAAGCAGCAAAATTTTGTTCTTCTACTGTCCAGTTACGAGGAGTTCCCACTTGTTCGATACAGATGACTCCGACTGTTTGTCCTCCCAGCCGCACCGGCGCATCTAAGGTTGATGTAGTACCCACTTTTGAAAAGTAAGATTCGGCAAATTCTGTGGTTCTAACATCTGAGAGAGCGTCATCGGCTGCGATCGTCCGGTGTTCTTCCAAAGCTTTAAAATAAGCTGGATAGTCTGCTGCTGCGAGTTCAGTACCTTGGGAATGCTGCGGGTTGCTGCGGTGAAATTGGTCGAGACATTGCAGTTTCGATCGGCTTTCATCATACAACCACGCTCCGGCTCGTTCTGCATCTAGGGTATGAGCTGCCGCTTCGGTGATTTGCCTCAAAGCTACTTGCAAATTGCCTCGATATAGCGCTTTATTTCTTGCCAATTCTACCAAAACCGTATTTTGTTTGAGCAATTGTTTTTGCCTTTGGCGCCGCACGGATTCGGCTCGCTTCTGTTCGGTAATATCGCGGGCTACCAAAATGACGGATTCTTCTGAAAGCGGCGAAATGCTGGCGGCAAAACAAACTTCACGGTCGTCAATGGTTAAATCGTACTCGATGCTGACAGTTTGCTGAGTATCTAAAGCAGCTCGGATGTGGTTGAGAAAATTGTCGGCTGTAGCTTGCGGAAACACCTCTCCGACTGTTTTGCCAACTAATTCTTCGGCTGGTTTGTAGAGTAGGGAAAGATTGGTGGGCGCGATTTTTAAATAGCGACCGGTGGAGTCCACAACTAGAATTAATTCGTTCATAGCTGCAAACAAAGCCCGCAATTCTGCTTCTGCAGCTTCGAGTTCGGCAGTCCGCTCTGCTACTCGCTGTTCTAAACTAGAGTTTGTTTGTTCTAGGGCAACAAAAGACGATCGCAATTGTCGGGCCATTTGATTGAAAGACTGAGCCAGGAGGCCGAGTTCGTTGACGCCTTTAACTTCGACTTCGCCGTCTAATTCTGCGGAGGATGTGAAGTCGGCAGATTCGGACATTTTTGTTAAAGCTTTGGAAGCTTCTAGCAATCGGGTAATTGGTGTGACAACCCAGCGAGACGTGAAAATTCCGAGTGCGATCGCCAGTACGAAGGCAAAAAAGCACAATAAAATAGTTATGCGAGTATTGGCATTAATTTGCTCCATAAAGTCTGCTTCCGGGATTGCGACTACAATCAGCCAATCGAGGCCACGGCCGTCTTGCAGGGGAGCAACCGTAATGAACTGACGTTTGCCGTCTAGATCGAAGGTAAACTGTCCTTGGCTGTTAATTTGTGTAAAACTGCCAAATTGTTTTTGCAAGTATGTGGAGGCCGATCGAATGAGCAAATTTTTGCTCCTAGTCGCCAACAGCCGTTTTTGTCCGTCTTTGTCGGTGACAAAGGGCAGTTCGTCTGTGGAACTGGCAACTATTTCCCCGCTGCGTTCGATCGCAAAAACTTGTCCCGACGGGCTAATTTTGATGCTTTTGAGAAAATCGCTGATTTGAGAAAGAGTCAGGTCTATTGCCAGTACCCCCCGCAGGTTTCCTGTTTCATTGTAAATAGGCATCACCGGCGTAATCCCCAGCACTGGCGAGGCCGTGAAGACGTAGATGGGAGACCAAGTGGCTTTTCCTAACTGTTTGGCAGCTTGGTACCACGGTCTTGTACGGGGGTCATAGGCGGCGGTTTGGATGATATCAGTGCGATTTCCTTGGCTGTCCAGGCGATAAATTTGGCGGTTTGGAGCGGTTGATTCGTCTCTGATGTATACTAAGTCTTCTGCTTCTCTTTTGAGCAAAAGGAATTTGCCCTGTTCGTCGCCGTAGTAAATGGTTGTAGTTCGATCGCTCAGCTTGGTCTGGTTCCACAAATAACGCTCTAAGTTGGGGAAGTCTTCGGGATCTAAGTTTCCAGAGGCGATCGCAGCAGTATTCATTTGCAGAAATAAATGAGACACATCCCCAAAACTGCGGAAATTTTCTTTAGTTCTCGCTGCGACTTCCAAGCTTAACCTACTAGCAAGGTCATTGACGGCTTTCTGGCCGTTGCGAAACGATAGCCATCCAGTCACGCCGACTGCTACGGAGATTTGCACCACCAGCGGTATCAACAAAACTAGGCTCAGTGACATCTTGGGCGAGCTTTTCATCAGACAACCTGCTCAGACTTTTTAATAACATCAATATTGTGACACCTACCGGGTTTGCGTATCGTTTGTCGTTTAAAAGATGCCCTTGATATAAGTTACAAAGTCGCATAGCAAGACTGAAGTGCGGTGACCGGTCGCTCAACACTTGGCTAAGGTTTCCACCGCTACTGTAAAAACTTGTAATATCAATGATGCCACTACTTGCCTGAATGTGGCGATCGCTCTGGGGTTTCCCGGTCAAAAAGTCACACCAGTTGACAGTTGACAGTTGACAGTTGACAGTTGACAGTTGACAGTTGATAGCTACCTCTACCTGGAAGGAAGAGGATTGGAGTAATGAATAGTCTTCTTTTAATTTCTCCCGCTTATGGGAGAGGCTTTAAACCAATTATTTCTGGTAAACAAAGAATATAACAGTAGGTAATCTCCAAACCCTTAATTTATCAATCATTCCCAGTCTAAAATCTAAAATCTAAAATCTAAAATCTAAAATCTAAAATCTAAAATCCTATCACTTCCTCCCCGTGCGGATTGCCCACCTTACCCCGGCTTAATAAAAATTTTATTTTATTTTTTTCTACAGTGCCAGGACAAATGTAAATTCTGTGACAATTTGGTGTTGAAAAATTTGCTATTAATAAGATAAGCCGCCAAAATCCCGTAGCGTAGCGGGGCGTAAGCCATCGACTACAAAGAGGATAATTGAAGCACCTGCATTTCATCAACGCCAGCAAAGTAAAGCGTTTTTGGCTTTTTTGGACGAGCGACATTTTGGCAAAATAATACTTCTGGAGGATGACATGAACTATACATTTGAAATCCTGGGCGTATCTCCAACTTTAACATTTTTTAACCAGCAGCAGGAATTGCTGCAACAACAGCAGCCGTCTGGTGTAGAATACTTGGCAAACCGGAAGTGTACTCTCGATGCGTTTGTGGCATCCGTGGAGACAGTTTCTCCAGATCGCGGCTGGGATGTCGATCGAGTTGTAGACACTGTGATTAGTTTCTGGATGAACAACTCCGATAGCATCCACTATTGGAAGCACAGACTGCAGGATGCCGGCAGCGAAAACTTGTTAGTAGCCAGAGTAGGCGATATCAAGTCTTTGCAAGCTGCATTTGAATCGCTGCTGGGCGAATAGGAAAATCGGGAATTGCGAAAAAGTCGATCGACTTTTTCGCAAAAATCAACTCAACTGTCTATTCGCAATTCTCAATTCCCCTGATTCGCGACACGGAAGTCGCATACACAATAAGCTGTTTCTTCCACCTTCTACCTTCCATCTGCCTGATGCCTTCAACATCTGGCTAATGACTAATGACTTCGCAATTGGCAATTCCCAAATATTATGTCTCGTTCCAAAGCCCTGCAATCTTATATTTTTGTCCGCTTGCTCCTCGCACCGCTAATGTTGTGGACAATCACCACAGCAGTATTTTTGTTACTGCGGGCCACTCCGGGCGACCCCATAGATGCCATTCTCGGCTCACGAGCTCCCGCAGCCGCCAAAGAAGCAATGCGAACTCAACTCGGCCTCGACGCACCCTTGTGGGAGCAATATCTCAACTACATGAAAGACTTATTCAGTCTGGACTTAGGAACCTCCATCACCACTCGCGGACAAACCGTGTGGCAAATTATCGGAGATTATTTCCCCGCTACAGTGGAATTAGCAGTTTGTAGCATGGCCATAGCTTTAATTGTCGGCATCAGTATCGGTTCCCTAGCAGCATCTCGCCCCAACACTATTTTCGATGCTGCAGGCCGTTTGTTTGGCATTATCACTTACTCGCTGCCGGCTTTTTGGGCTGGTATGGTTTTGCAATTGATTTTCGCAGTGCAGTTGGGATGGTTTCCCTTGGGAACTCGCTTTCCCGTGACATTCCCCGCCCCCGAAGGCTACACAGGACTATACACTATTGACAGTCTCCTCAGCGCTAACCCTGGTCAGTTTCTCACATCTTTGCATTATTTGGCACTTCCGAGTTTGACGCTGGGGATTCTTTTGAGTGGCATTTTCGAGCGCATTGTCAGGGTGAATCTCAAGCAAACTTTGCAAGCAGATTATGTCGAAGCAGCTAGAGCTAGAGGCATTCCCGAATTGCAGATTTTATGGGCTCACGCTCTGAAAAATGCACTAATTCCAGTGATTACTGTCTTAGGATTGACTTTTGCTGCACTGTTGGGCGGCGCTATTTTAACAGAAGTTACTTTTTCTTGGCCGGGGCTGGCAAATCGCCTTTACGAAGCGATTAGCTTGCGGGATTATCCAACTGTTCAAGGTATTGTGGTGTTTTTTGCGGCAATTGTCGTAATTGCCAGCATTGTAATTGATATTTTGAATGCTTATATTGACCCGCGAATTCGGTACTAAAAATATTAAGGAAGAAGGGCAACGGATGCGCGACTGTGGCACTCTCGGCTTTTTCTACCTGTACTTTCTGTCGGCGCGAGATGTTTTATCCAGCGGTGGCCCTGTAGAAGCAGTTGTCAAAAAGATCGGCTTTTAGAGTGACGACACTTGGCGATTTATGGGCAATACTGGAGAAAATAAACTTCAACATTTGAGGAAACGCTGATGAGATTATTGCGAACAATCGCCGCTCTATCGGCGGCCTTGACCCCACTGATGGCTGAAGCTGTCTTTAGCCGTCCCATGCCGGGAACAGCCGATTTTCCCAGAGCCTCAAATCCCCAAGTAAATGTGCCGGTTTGCTTCATCGAAACTCCAGGCGGCACAACTTTTGATTTAGTCAGCTTGTGTGGCAGCAATGCTGCTCCCCAAAACGCTGCTCCGGCTGCGGGCAATGCTCCTGCAAATAACCCCAATGCAAGCACTCCGCCTCCTCCCCCGAACCCCAACGCCATCACCAGAGATGCTGTCGGCACGCCGATAACTACTCCTGCCGGCACGGCAAATCCCAACAATCCCAACAATGCCAATCCGGGAACTTCGCCGACAGGTACTCCCAACAATGCCAATCCGGGAACTTCGCCTGCAGGTACTCCCAACAATGCCAATCCGGGAACTTCGCCTGCAGGTACTCCCAATAATGTCAATCCGGGAACTTCGCCAACCACCAATCCCAACAATGTCAATCCGGGAACTTCGCCAACCACCAATCCCAATAATCTCAATCCGGGAAGTGCGCCTTATACCACTCCCAATAACAGTGTGTCTCCCACGGGTGGAACTGCTGGCGACAGCAACAGCGATTTAGTTCCCAATCCCAATCTCAATCTTCCGAGAGTGCCGCCGAGTTCCTTTGGCCCTGGAGGTGTTGCACCGACTAGAGATGCGATTGATGGCCCCCGCCAGTAATCGGCGAAGTGTGAGAACTTTCACAGAAACCGGGTTTCTCTGAAACCATCTCTTTTTCAGGGATTGTTCACCCACGAGAAAGCCGAAATATTTATTTACCTGCGTAATATTGCTCTTAGGTGCGATCGGCATATTTTGTAGCAGAATAGCGAAATAAAAGTTAAGCTAAGAATTTGTAGACCCTATGGGCCAAGCACTCTTTCAAAACTGGACAACCAGGTAGAAGCAGTGATAGATAGCTAGCTTTAATCCGTAACAGGATTAGCGATCGGCACAGGTTAAAATTATTACCAGGCGGGTGCTCGCCAGCTCCAAGTTCCCAAGCTAAACCATTAAACAGGCATATTTTTGTTAAGCCAGTGTGGTTGGGAAAGTACCGACTGATAACATTAGCGAGACCAAATTAACCCGATTATTCTGAGGCTATTTATGAGCAAAATATTTGTTTTAAATTTCAACAAAATTGCTCTAGACCCGATCGCACTTGAGGAGGACATCTAGTGTCAAACTTAGTTCAACGTTTAGAAATAACCGCTCATCCGCAACTTGAAAAATCCCTCGGCTATCGAGGAGATAGTCGCTGGGTAGCTTGGCGCTGGGAACCCGACATCGACCAACTTATTTCCAGCGACGGCAAAACAGTCGGCACTGGCAATAATATGGCTTGGCTGGTGTTTTTGCAGCACGATTTAGTCGATCCTGCGGTACAAGAGTACAACCTCGGCGAGGGCGATCGCTACTGGCTGCTTTTAGACACAGAAACTAGAAATCTCTACGTCGGCGAAGGGAAAATAGTTCAGAATCTGCTCGAACAGCCGGAAAGTTTAGGTTTATTGGCCTGTCTCGATGGCGGGAATGCCGATCGACAAACTGGTGAAACTTGGCAGCAAACCCTATCTCAACTAACAGCCAAACCAGTTGTTCGCCACCTGACAACTGCCCTTCCTTTCGGTATCGCGGCCGCTTTGATAGGTGCTTTGGGCATCGGAACCGGATTGTGGGTAGTGCCAGCCGTGCAGCAGAAAATCGCCGAAAAAGCGGCTTTTATTTCCCCAATTAGTTCTGCAGCCAACTGCGGGCTTGGCGGTTCCGACGATTTTTCAGCTTATATCGGTTCCTCAAGCGGAAACAAAGAACTTCATGTAATAGGCGTTTATGAAGCCAATGCGGATCACGGGAACCGAGATTTATCAAAAAGTGCGTTAGCGAAGCCCTCGCAGAGGATCGAAATCAAAGTAGAACGCCGAAACAAGCCCATAATTCTCGCACTTTCAGCCTATGAACCCGTGCAATGGAACATTACCGCAGAACCGGGCGCAATTATCGAAAAAATCATCGTTAACGGATACCACAACCAAACTGTTTCAGGAGTTTTGGGAATTCCGGTAGAAGAGCACAGCTACGAAGAAACGGGAGACTCTCTCGGCGACTTTATCTACAAATGGGGTGCTACCGCTGAAAGTAGCAATACTTCTTCCCTCGTGACTAAATTGGAACAGAGAAATCGCACAAGTTTAACTTCCTTTCAAGGATGCTACAGAGGTACAAACTTTAGTATTAATTGAATTCAGCGACAGACGCCGACAAGTTATACCATTTGCGATTTTTGGTTTGCGATTTGTGATTGGGAATGACTGATTCGATATCGTTTTGGGTCGCGGCCCTACAGTTCCATTAGACAAGATTAGACTTCTTTCATAAATCTTTGATTGATAGAGCAACCGCAGATTAAAAGCAGATAAACACCGATTAACGCAGATGCTTTTCCTGAATAGCTTATGACTTTGGCAATCTTGTCTATTGCAAAAATAGCTATGGCGGATATGTGGCCCATCCCACAAAAATCATTTTTTCTTGTGGGGTGTCCCGCCTGCACCAAAATTTGATTAAAAGAACTTTTGCAATGCAAGTCTATTCTTCTTTTAAACTGGTATTAAAATCTATCTTGCTAAAATCATAAAACCCGCGTCTGCGGGTTTTTGATTGAGAGTTAAACTTATTTGTATTTCTATGGTATGATATCCGGTGGCGTCATTACCAATTCCCAATTCTCACAATACTAATTAATAGATTTCTTATGAAATACTGGTACGAAACGCTTGCAGTAGCACAGCGAATTTTAATTGAATTGGGGAGGCGGCGACGCAGCTTAGTCTTGTGGAGTATTTTTCCAGTTTCTATCTTGCTAATTAACGGTTTAATTTTAAAAGAACGCGCGAATCTCACCACAGCAAAAGCCTTTGAAACTGCTGCACCTGCAAGCTTAGTAGGAGCAGCTTTATTTTTTAGCTGTCTCGGTGGTAGCGTAGCAACAGTAGTAGCAGAGCGAGAACAGCATACCCTCAAACGCTTGTTTATTTCCCCGCTGAGCGGCACTTCCTACTTTTTAGGAATTTTCCTGGCTCATAGTTGCATCGGCATCGGTCAGGTAATTTTAGTATATGCGATCGCCTCTTGTTTAGGAGCACAATTTCAAGGCTCTATCCTGTTAGGATGTGCGATTATTCTGCTCAGTATTGTATCTTATGTAGGTGTAGGCTTTATTCTTGGCACGCAGTTTGCGAGGCGCACCGAAGATGTCAACTCCCTAGTAGCAGCTTTCGGCGTTCCTTTGTTAATTTTAGGAGGCGCATTTTTGCCGACTTCGCTGTTTCCCAAAAGTCTGCTGGAACTCGCCCAGTACAATCCAATTTATCACATGAACGAAGCGCTGATGGGCGTGTGGGCTGAGGGCAAAGATTTGGCTGATATTGCCGGACACTTTTGGTATTTATTCATATTTTCTATTGCCATGATTGCAGGTGGATGGCTTTCTTATGGCAGGATGCTGAGAGTAGAAAGAAGACTTTAAAACTGATCTCATTATGTCGTAATTATTCATCTCTCTCTTCTCTGACTCAGCGCCCTCTGCGCTCTCTGCGGTTTAATCGTTCAAAAACAACCGTAAATATATAAAATAATACGGAGAATTAAAGCAGTGCTGCAAATAGAAAAGCTAAATAAGTCCTATGGCGAGCGTTCAGTGCTTAAAGATTTAACACTGCACATTCAAGCTGGAGAAATTTACGGTTTGCTCGGGCCAAACGGGGCGGGCAAAACTACAACTATCAATATTTTATGTAATTTGCTAAATGCCGACAGCGGCAAAGTTTCTATTAATGGCGAACCTGTTTCCGAAGCTACAAAATTGTTAATAGGGGTAGCGCCCCAAGAAAATTTGCTTTACAAAAGCCTTAGCTGCGAGGAAAACCTCAACTTTTTTGCTCAAATTTACGGCTTAGAGCGCAAACAGCGCCGCTATCAAGTAAGACACTGTTTGAAAGCAGTAAATTTGACAGATAGAGCTACCAGCCCAGTAGAAACTTTGAGCGGAGGAATGCAGCGACGTTTGAATATTGCGGTAGCATTGGTACACCAGCCTAAATTAGTAATTTTAGATGAACCGACAACGGGTTTAGATATTGAGGCTCGCTATGAAATTTGGGAGTTAATTCAGCGCTTGCAATCCGAAGGAATTACAATTTTGCTGACAACTCACTTGTTGGATGAAGCTGAGCGGCTGTGTCACAGAATTGGGATTTTAAAGAATGGCAGTATTGTGGCTGAGGGCAGTTTGGAGGAGTTGCAAAAACTGATTCCGGCTCAAGAAATTATCGTGGTAAAAACCGACGAAGAAGCTGAAGTCATCGCCCGCGCTAAACAATACAGTTTCATCCCCCGCCGCTACGGTAGCGATTTAGCTTTTTGGCTGCCGGAACGTTTAGAATTAAAAGAGATTATTTTGCTGTTCGACGGGATTTCTATTGACTCAATTGCTCGGTATCCGGTGCGTTTAGAACATATTTATGTTGAGGTGACGAAACAAAGCGAACAATGATATAGTGCGAGCGTCTCGCTTCTTGCGAACAGGCAAGATGCCTGTTGCACAATAAACTTAATGTCTTGTGGAACAGGCATCTTGCCTATTCTTGAAAAACTTATTGCCAATGGTGCAAGATGTGATATCTAACCGGATTTGATATTACACAGTCTTAGCCCACTCTATCCAAGTTTCTATCGGGCGGAAACCGACTGATTTGTAAAGCTTTGTAGCGCCTGTCAAACTGTCAGCATCGACGCTGAGTTTAGCTGTGTTTGCGCCCGCCGCTTTTAAGGAGTGCATACCAGCTAAAAGCATCGCTTTTCCTAAACCCATTTTCCGAAAGTCGCGCCGCGTACCCAACAATTCAATCCAACCGTCTTTTGTGCTGCTGCGGGCGTTTTTTTGGGGTTTGATTTGACAGTCGCAGAAAGCTGCAAATTTGCGTGAAGCGAAGCTATCCCGCAGGGAATCGCCCGCAACAGCAATTAAGTCTAATTCCGGCCGATAATTGGCGTCTTGCATCCAGTAGCGCACGGTTTCCGCAGTTAAATCGTGGTGATTCCAGTGATCGATAAATGACTGGTTGAACATTTCTACCCAAGGTTGGATGTCGTGTTCTCCGGATACGTGAGTCAGAGCAAAATCTGCGGGGAATTCGGGTGTGGGAATCGGTTCGGCGAGCGATCGGGCCATTGTCCAAAAATAGCGATCGACCTCAAAGCCCTGTTTTTCTAACAGTCGCATCTCATCGGTTTTGTCCTCCCGGCTGTAGGTACGCAATTTTGCCGGCAAATTCCGTTCTTTCGCGACTTCGCGCAGTCGATTTTCGCCCCATCTGATGATATCTTTTTCCAAACCTGCGCCACGGACATTTGGATGCACATAAAACCAGAGACAAGCGTCTATTTCCTCTGGAGAATCGGGCATATCTAGGAGTGCTAAACCGATCAGTTTGTAGTTACCATCTTCCCACAACTGCACGTCGCGGGCTTGGTCGAGTTTGGGTGCATCAAGTATTAGCTTGAGTTCAGTTGCTGAGACTTCTTCGCCAAGTCTATCCACTGCTTCGCAAGCGTCGATCAAATTTGCGATCGCGCACCAGTCAATTTCGCCCTTGTAGGAGCGGGTTGTTAAGATATTCATAAAAAACTTGCAATCCGTAATTTCGGACTGTTCCTCTTAAGTAGTATTGGCAAACAAGTACAGTAATTCAGACATTTTGGACAAACGTCAGTAACAGGCAAGATGCCTGTTCCACAAGAAATAAATACTCTTGTGGGGCGGGCAAGCGAGCCCGCATCTAAACTGTTTTTAGTATTTGAAAATGGTGTAGATAAAACTCAGAAACCTGTTTATATCACCCAGGCTTTCAGGTTTTATCTCATAGCGCAATCATAAAAATTGGTTTGCCTTTTTGGGCTAGTTTTGTATGTGAGTCTCAGACTAAAGGAGCGCCCAATGTTCGCAAGCAGCCTCCTCAAAGTTATCAAGGCTGGTGCTTGACTAACTGTTGTTTAAATAAATTTGATGAAGCTAAGTAAAGAAGTTGTCACCCCCACTGGGTAGTTGGTTTTTACTTTTGCTATGTTTGACAATAAATCCTGTTTCAGGGATTTGTTGCTCCTCCTGTTAACTCGCCCGCTTGGGGGAGGGGAGAAGTTGAACCTATTAAAAAGTTGCCTAGTTCAACTATAACCGCTGCGTTTCTTTTTTGCAAGTTTGATGTAATAGAAGTTCTGTTACTATTAACGGGAGCCTGGATTCGGCAGAAGCACCGCGCTTTTAACCGGCCGTAACTGTAGTTTTTATAACGTTTTTTCCGGGCTTTAGGATTTAATTTTATCCAAACGTTAAACTAACGTTAAACTGTTTTTTACAGATTAATATGAGGTAAATATGCTCGACAACCTCGATTTAGATATTTCCCTGGATAAAGAAACCTATGATGCCAAGATAGAAATTTTAATGAAACAGTTGCGATCGCTCCAACTGGCCTGCTGGGAAAAAAAATTGCCCGCAATCATCGTCCTCGAAGGCTGGGCGGCCGCCGGTAAAGGCGCGCTGGTCAAAAAAATGGTGGGGTACATGGACCCGCGGGGGTTTGCCGTCCACCCGATTTGGCCGCCGTCAGATGCAGAAATGGGCTATCCTTTCCTCTGGCGGTTTTGGCAGAAACTCCCCGCCCGCGGCAAAATTGGTTTTTTCTACCACAGTTGGTACACTCACATTTTAGAAGACCGATTGTTCGATCGAGTCTCCGACGCAGAAGTACCGACAGTTATCCGGCAAATCAACGCCTTCGAGCGGCAGATGGTAGATGACGGCGCGGCAATTGCCAAATTTTGGATTCACCTGAGCAAAAAAGAACTCAAGCATCGGCTCAAAAAACTAGAAGACGACACCTTACAAGCTTGGCGAGTGCGGCCCGAAGACTGGAAACAAGCCAAAAAATACGAAGAATACACAACTTTGGCAGAAGAAATGGTAGCCCAAACCGGCACGGGCCCCGCACCTTGGACGCTAGTAGAAGGCGATTGTCAACGCTGGGCGAGAGTCAAAGTTTTAACGCAAATGGCAGCGACAATTACAGAAGCCTTAGACAGACTGCCGATGCAATCTGCACCTGTGAAATTGCCGCCTCAAGAAAGCTTGCAACCCACCGAACCAGACTTGCTGGCCCAAGTAGATTTAACTCAATCGCTGTCGCCCGACGAATACAAACAGCAACTTCGCGAGGAACAAACCCGTTTTGGGAAACTGCAACAAAGCATCTATGAAGAGGAAATCCCCGTATTAGTGCTGTTTGAAGGTTGGGACGCCGCCGGTAAAGGAGGAGCAATCAAACGTTTGACGGACATCCTAGACCCCCGCAGTTACACCGTCAATGCCTTTGCTGCGCCGACGGACGAAGAAAAAGCTCACCACTACCTCTGGCGGTTCTGGCGGGAGTTGCCGACTGCTGGTAAAATCAGCATTTACGATCGCAGTTGGTATGGTAGAGTGCTCGTCGAGCGAGTCGAAGAATTTGCCACCGAACTCGAATGGCGTCGAGCTTACCAGGAAATCAACGAATTTGAGGAGCAACTCACCAGTTTCGGTTGTATCTTAGTTAAATTCTGGCTGCACATCAGTCCCGACGAGGAACTAAAGCGGTTTACAGACCGACAAAACAATTCATTTAAACAATACAAACTCACCGAGGAAGATTGGCGAAATCGGGAAAAGTGGAATTATTATGAAGTGGCGGTGAATCAAATGATTCAGCGCACCAGCACGCCGGCTGCTCCCTGGACGCTAATTGCGGCCGATAACAAGTATTATGCTCGTGTTAAAGTAATTCAAACGGTAACGCAGGCAATTCGGAATCAACTGAAGCGCCGATAAATTGGGATTGCTGAATCGGTAACAGGTAATGAGGAAAAAAAGCAGGCGACAGAAAGCAGACTTGAATTGCCAATTTCACCTGCGGCGTGCTCGATTCATTACCAATTATCAATCAACCATTACCAGTTATCAATGACCAATTAACTGTCAGCAATCGGTGACTGGAAGTAGCGGGCTTGCCGCCTGCAACCAATGGTTGATAGCTGACCGGAAGCGAGCATTAGGGTAAATGCGATCGGACTGCGTTATTCGCGAAAGTTAAAAACCCACCGATGCCCGTATTTCCTACCGCAGTTAAATTAGCGCTCGTTTCCAAAACTTCTGTACTAATTTATGAAGACACAGAATATTGCAAGATGCCAGAACTTTTAGCTCGCATTCTATTTCTATTCCTCCTGTTCTCACTGATCAAATCGTGGTGGGATCAATCAGGAGGCAAAGACAATCCGTTAATAGACCGGCTGCGCGTTTTGCTGCTGATCAGCCTTTTGTTCCTGGCTTTTTTCGCGCCAGACACGCCAGTCGGAGCAGCGATTTTCGGCCTCATAGCCTTCTTCTTTAAGCCGCTGGGTTTTTCGATCACCCTGCTGGTGATTGCATCGGCGCTGATCACCAACGGGGGCATCCGCAACCCGGCACCGAGAATGATCCTGGCAGCACTGCTAGTTTTGATCCTTTCGAGTATGCCAGTTGTCGCTTACTGGTTCGCCGATCAAGCTGAACGGGATGCCGCGGCTCGCACAGTTTGCTGCGACGAAACAGCAGCGGCGATCGTCCTCCTCGGCAAGGGAACCACTAACGGCCACACCGCCAACCAAGAAGGGATTCAAATGGCAGACACAGGCAATCGCCTGCCCTACGCTGCCGTTTTGTACAAAAAACAATTAGCACCTTTGGTGATTGTTACCGCCGGGCCCAGAGCAGATTTACAGAATTATACTGGCGAAGCAAAGGATATCGAGACTTTGCTGGCAAGCAACATGGGCGTGCCGCGTAACAGTATCGTTCTCGACGATAACGGCCGCAACATACGCACCAGCGCCGAGGAAGTGAGAAAGATCCTCGACAGCCGCGGCGTTGGGCGTAAAGTAATCCTGGTCACATCTGCGATTCAGATGCGCCGTGCCAGCCTAGCTTTTGCAAATATGGGCATCCAAGTAATTCCCAGAGCTACCGACTTCTACACTTACCAGCCCGTGTCAGGAGGGAAATCCAGATTCCGCTTAGACGCGGGAGATTTTTTGCCTAGTGCAGAAGCTTTGGTAACTACGACGCGAGTATTCGATGAATATTTCGGGTCTTTCTATTACTATTTGCGCGGCTGGCAGGCTCCCAGGGCTTAAAGTGGCGAGTTGCTGGTGTTTTTCTTAGGCAACAGCGACTGCTCCCCAGATTGGTTTAACATCTGATGAGAAGAAGACCTTTGTGGGGAGCTGTATTTTCTCATTCCGGCGGGGTCGCCGACAATTAAGTTTGCCATGACTACAAACAATACCCAAAAGATAACTGGCTCCCACTCGGATTTTTTGGGCTTTGCTTCTGGGGTTGTGACAGATTCGACGTTGACTTTGATATCTAGTTTGCCTTCAATTTCTTTGCCTTTGAGAACTCCGTCGCTGCACATACCCTTAAAAGTCAGGGGAGCTGGTTTCGGTGCTTCTGCTTTCACTTCATCTGCCATTTTTTTATCCTGGTTTTGGTGAATCCGGTTGGATAGTACATTCTTAAAGGTTCGGGGGTTTTCCGGACAGGATTTGGCGAACTCTGAAAGAATTAAGTTAAATATGCACCCCGCCCCTTACTGGGGCTTAAACATCAGAATCTGAAGGCATTTCAAGCTAGTGCTTGTTTGTTCTGGCTAGCAGCGTTCCCTTGAAGCTGCTACTTACCTATCTGGGTGAAGGGGAGAGTTTTATGCAAAGTACAGGTTTTTTATGAAAAATTTATTTGCTCCCAGCGGGCCGAAACGTCAATAGACCTCTTGCATAAGTCCTTTTAATCAAATTTTCGGACGATGCTCAGAGCAACGTCCCACAAGAAAAAAAAATTGTGGGACGATGCTCAGAGCAACGTCCTAATTATTTTTGTAAGAGGTCTAATAGCCTGAAGTTCTAGCTTGGTTTATCTCCCCGAAGAAGCCCAGTTTCTTCCCGCAGCGGGTTCAAGTGACGCAATTCTGTTAATAAAGGGGGTTTCTGGCACAATATCGCGCCAGGAATGCCAATCTAAAATTTAAAATAATCTAAATAATCGATCGTGAAAATATCCACCAGCAAACTATGTTGCCTGCAACCCGAACAATTGGCAGATTGGGCAAAAGAGGCAATAAATCGCAGTAAATCCGGTCAAATTCCCGCGTATATACCTCTCCTTGCACAAGCAGACAGACAAGGCTTTGCCGTGCAAGTGCGGGCAATTGACGGTCAAATTTTGAGCTGGGGTAGCATTGCTCAAACATTCCCGATGATGAGTGTAGTCAAGCCGTTTGTACTGCTTTATTTGCTGTGCGAGTTGGGCGAAAAAGCGGTTTTTGATTGCGTGGGCTGCGATCCTTCGGAAATGGCTTTTAATTCCTTAACTCAACTGGAAATAGATAAAGGGAAGCCGAGAAATCCGATGATTAATAGCGGGGCGATCGCCCTAGCGTCTTTGATTCCCGGTGAAAATGCTGTGGCGCGCTGTCAAAACTTGCGAACTTGGCTAAATCAACAGGCAAACAGTCAGTTATTTGTTGACGAGTTAATGCTCGATTCAGTGAAGGAAAACCCGAATCAAAATAATTGGAATCTCGCCTTAAGAATGGTAGAATCCGGTTATATTCAAAATGCGGAAATTGCTTTAGAAACCTATAATCGCGTCTGCTGTTTGTCGGGAAATGTGGAGGATTTAGCTAAGCTGGGGATGGTTTTGGTAAATAGTGGCGATCGCGAAATCTGGGAAAACTGCCGCACTGTCAAAGCACTGATGGCAACTTGCGGTTTGTATGAAGCATCCGGTCGCTTTGCGGTGCGGGTGGGACTGCCTGCCAAGTCGGGAGTTAGCGGGGCAATGCTTTCGGTAATTCCGGGCCAGGGTGCGATCGCATCTTACAGTCCGCCCTTGAATAAAGAGGGAAATTCTGTCGGCGGCTTATTTCTGTTGGAACAAATAGCTAAATTTCTGCGGCTGAGCGTATTTGATTAGATTGGGAATTGGGCATGGGGGAATTGGGAATTGGTAATTTGGCTAATCAATTGTCAGGTAATCGGTAGACAAGAGTGCCTAAATTTTTGAGCGATCGGCAAACCGCAGATTAAGGTGGATTAACACAGATTAACGCCGATGACCAATGCCCACCCTTCGACTTCGCGAGCGGGCAAGATGCCCAATGCCCAATGCCCACCCTTCGACTTCGCGAGCGGGCAAGATGCCCAATGCCCAATGATTAATGCTTTTCGCCCAAAATAGCATAAACCACAGTCTCTTCTTTTTTGCCGCGCAATTGAATCGATCCTACTTTTTGGCCTTCGTAGCGATCGCGCACGTAAGCAAAAGTCCTCGCCGTCACCAACAAATTAAAAGGACTGTCAGAAACAATTTCCTTATTCATCGCCTCCAATCTAGCAGCAACATTGACAGCATCGCCGATCACAGAATAATTCAAACGCCGGGAACCGCCCACGCTACCAGCAACTAACTGTCCGGTATGCAAACCAATGCCAAACTTAATTAAAGGTTTACGTTCACTTCTAAGCTGCTGGTTAATTTCGTGCAACCGTTCGTGCATGGCAATACAAGCCGCAACAGCATTCAAAGCATCTTGTTGAATTTCTGCATATTTGGTATGGCAAAAAGGCACCCCAAAAACTGCCATAATTGCATCACCGATGTATTTATCTACAACGCCGCCGTGATCCATAATACAGTTAGTCATCGCTTCCAAATAATTGTTCAACCAGGTGAGTAAATCTCGCGGCGGCATTTTTTCTGAAATCGAAGTAAAACTGCGAATATCCATAAACAGCACCGTTGCTGTAAGTTCTTGAGGTTCGAGTTCTCCCTGTTCAAATATCTCCGCTTTACGTTCCCAAATAAGCTGAGCTGTCTCTGGAGCGACGTGCTTTTCAAATAACCTCATCAACTGCTGCTTTTCGTACTGTTCCCGCAGTTGCAAAGCAGTGCCAGATAAAATGAGGGTGCCGATAGGTGCGGCAATCGGAACCCACCAAAAAAATAAGCCAAATAACAAAGCAGCCGCCGCAATCCAAATTATAGGCAAACCGAGAGCGATCGCAATTCTCTCTTTAACACCTCGGTTGCACAGAACCGAAGTGGTAAGCGGGCCAATCCCCAACAATAACAAAATTTCTAGCAGTATTGGCAGCCGCTGCAGCAAGCGTTGATTGAGCAAATTGTCAATCAACGCTGCATATAAATAAACCCCAGCCGTAGTCTTGTTGAGAGGTGAAGATATGGGGTCGAAACCGGTAGCAACTATGCCGACTAAAACTAACTTATTGGTCAGAACATCTGCGGGAATTCTACCTTCTACGACATCAACAAAAGCATAGGTAGGTAGATTTTCTGTTTTCCCTGGCCAGTTAACCCAGACTTTTTTTCCCTGCTTATTTTTTGACTGTGGGAGCAATACTGGATCTTGGGGATTAGCAGCATTGTACCTGTGAGTCATTACTAAACCGAAATTAGGAATCCCGTTGAGAAAGATTTTTGATTCGCGGGTAATACCGTCGCTATCGGCTTCTTGGCTGATGTGGCCGACACCTGCGGCGGCTGCTTTTAAAGATGCTACGGGTTCTTCTTTGATGGTTCTAGGGAGTACAACTTTGCCGTTGGTGGCAATTGCAGCGGCTAAAATATCATCTTTCGGACTTGGATCGAGGAAAAGAATGTCAAAACCAACGGCTGTGGGGGGGGATTTTTTCAGTGCTTCTAGCAGTTGGGCGTAGCGGTTGCGAGGCCAAGGAAATTTACCGTATTCCTGCAAGCTTTGGGGTTCGATCGCAATTACCGTAATTCTGTCATCCCACCCCTGATTTGGCAAAATTCCCGATTCTCGAATTTGAAATAGGGTTTTGTATCCCAAATATTCCAGGGGTTTCCACATTCCAAATTGCAGCATGGTTACAGACATTATACCTACTACTGCTCCTGTCATCCAGGGAGGATTTGTGGTTATATATTGCCGGATGCCGATCAGTTGATTTTGTTTGAGATGCTCGATCCATTCTTTGAACTTCATGCAATTAATTTGACGCAATAATTGACATCCGAGTCCGACCTTCGAGAGGAGTGCGAGTCATGAAGTTTTACAATACCGTAAGGGCGAAGCGTTGGCGCAAAAATTATTGATTTTGACTACCGACATTCACCCCAAAATGCTTCGCCCCTCCAGGAAATAATCAACCCAAATAAAACTTACGATCTACTTACGTCCTCAGAGACTGCCCGCGCACTTTACTTTTAGATAGGTTGTTTAGGGAACTGCGAGGCTGTAATGCCGTTCTGTGATTGACGGGCCTCGCACTACGATTTTGAGGCGGCGACTTGGAGGTAAAATTCCTTGGATTTTGAAGTTGCCCTTTCGATCGATCTTAATCTCTTCGTTGTTGACATAAATTATGTTGATCGGGTTAATTTGACCGCTGAGGCTATAAATATTGCCGCTGAGTCTCAACAACCTGCGGACTTTGAGTTTAGCTAGGCGAGGGCTGGCTGAGGGCGCCACGGGCGAGGTTTGAGGGAAAATTGTCGTGGCGTTGCCGCTGTTGACAACTACTTCTGAGTCGGTGCTGCCAGATACTACGACTGCACCTTCAATAGTTTCGACTGCGGTTTTGCCGTCGCCGACGCTGACGCCAAAGGAGGTGCCGCGGACTCCGGCAACGCCTTCTGGGGTTTCAACCCTGACTGGGGCGGTTCTGGCAGAACTTTTTCGTTGGGCAATTTGACTGGATTTGCCGAGTCCGCTGAAGGTATTGAGGGCGGCTATTTGGTTCGGCGGGATAATTGTTGAGGTGTTGGCTGCGGGAGTTGTTGCAGCAGTTTTGCCGATCGACAACCTGACTCGCCCCCTGCTGACAAAAATCGCTGTGTCTTTTTCGCCGCCTGCACTGCTTGACAAATTGGATATTCTGACTGCGGTTTTTTCGGCAACTTCCACGATGCCGGCGTTGTTGTCGATGCCTAAACGGGCTGTGGAATCAGGGCCGGTGATGATTTCGTCTCCGGGGGCGAGTAACCGATCGCCCACAACCGCCGGCCGCCCTTTAAAGGTTACTGTACCGCGAATTTCTTTGATTTCGAGCGATCGTCCGGCCGCTGTTCCCTGAGCGTTTATCGTCTCTGCTGGGGATGGATTCGCCGCCACAGTTGCCGGATTTTTGGGAGATTTTGAGGCTGTTGGCAGTGCTGGCGGTCGATCAACTGAGATAATTTTAGTAGCGTTCGACGGCTGTGTGGGGGATGGAGAGAGCGGACTGGCGATCGTCCCACGAAAGGGCGACAGACAGGCGAACATAGCTAAGGACAAACTTAGGAGCGGAATTTTGGTCGATCGCCCACACGTAAAAATTTTATTCATTATTTCAATTTTGTCATATTGAAGTTTGTAGACTTCATTTCCTCTAGCAGGCGCCCCAAATCCGGAAATCGTTCCATTTTTTCTGCCGTAAAACAGCAGCAAAAATAAACTTTATCAGCCTGAAAGTTTACCATTAAAACTTCTTTTTTTGGTCAGATTTTAGTAAACTGTTACAACATGGCACTTTACTAAAATCTGACCTTCGGGAAATTTGGCCAACCAGACTCAAAGTCCTTTACAGCATGAAAATTCGCCGTTGTCAACGTCAGAGAGGGCAGATTTATATATAGCAAACATAAAATTAATTACTGCTT
This sequence comes from Microcoleus sp. N9_A1, assembly GCF_036701795.1. Lineage (NCBI taxonomy): Bacteria > Bacillati > Cyanobacteriota > Cyanophyceae > Oscillatoriales > Microcoleaceae > Microcoleus > Microcoleus sp. N9_A1. The sequence goes on along the minus strand of NZ_JAUBRI010000035.1, from coordinate 35,310 downwards.
TTGAATGCTTTTTGGCTTCTGCCTGAAGGATGACTAATTGGGGAGAAATCCTGTAGTTGTGGCAATTAATAAAAAGATTCTTTTTGCGAATCAATAAAAAATAATTATCTAAGTGGTGAACAGCCTCTGCCAGTGGAGCTTGCCGCTGTGGAACCTGATGAAGCAAACCCAAGCGAATCATGGTAGACGATCGACCAACTCCGACTAGAATACCGTTTTTTAGGGAAAGTTGGTCGAAATTTCGAGGGAAAATCATAGCGAGCGATCGGCCCGCTGGTGTTGCTGTTCCGAAGTAGACGCCAAACTGTAAAATGGACGCTTGTATATAGGTTTTGTAGAGCAGGAGAACAATTTCAGTGGCAATAGAAGTAGGTCAGAGAGTGAAGGTGCGCCGTCTCAGAGATCGGATACCTGCAAATATAGTGGGCAAGATAAAGGAGAATCCAGTAGGCACTGTTGACGGATTCAGAATGGTTGACGGTAGCGGAGTAGGCGTGGTTGTCAAGTTTGACGGTTTTGCGACTTGGTTCTTTGAAGATGAGCTAGAACCCGTTTAACAGATGTAGAAGGAAGAAGGAAGAAGGAAGAAGGAAGTTCGGCAACGGATTCTGTAACGGATGTAACGGATGTAACGGATGTAACGGATGTCAGTCCGATGGAAGAAGGAAGAGGAAAAATTTTCCCAATTCTTCCCCTCTCCCACTCTCCCACTCGCCGACTCTCCTCTTCCTCCACTCTCCTCTTCCTCCCCCACTCTGGCTGAAGGTTGCGCTTAAATGTTAAAGAGTAAGCTTTGGCAGTGAGAACAGAAAATGGCTTTGATTTTGACATTTTTGGGCAAAGGCGGCACTGGCCGCAGCACGATCGCGATCGCAACAGCTAAAAAATATGCCGCTCAAGGCAAGCGAGTTCTGCTGCTCGGCCAAGATCCTGGCCCTGCATTGGGTATTCTGCTAGGGACTCCCCTGACTCTCAGCCCCCAGGAAATCGCCCCCAACCTCAAAGCAGTTCAGGTGCAAAGCGCGCCGCTGCTAGAACGCAGGTGGGACGAAGTTAAACAACTAGAAGCTCAATATGTCCGTACTCCGTTTTTCAAGCAGATTTACGGTCAAGAATTAGGGGTGTTACCGGGAATGGACAGCGCGCTGGCGTTGAACGAACTTCGGGAATACGAGGACAGCAAACAATACGATGTAATTGTTTATGACGGCAATGGCGGCATGGATACGCTGCGGATGCTGGGAATGCCGGAAATTCTGAGTTGGTACATCCGCAGGTTCCGTCAAGCTTTGGTAGATTCGGATTTGGGGAAAGCGCTTTCACCTTTTATTCAACCGGTTGTCAGTACGGTGTTGACGGTGGATTTGTCGGGAGACAATGCTTTTCAATCTACTAAGCAAGTCGATAATCTTTTGGATAAGGGTAAGGAAGCGCTGGCAGATCCGAACCGCACGGCGGCTTTTTTGGTGACGACTGGGGATGCAAGTGCGATCGCAACTGCCCGCTATCTTTGGGGAAGTTCTCAACAAGTTGGTTTGACTGTGGGTGGTGTCATTGTTAATCAAGCATCGGTTACAGAAGCTATTACTGCCGAGTTTGATCCTTTGACGGCTGTTTCGGTTCCGGCGCACAGTGACAATAACTGGCAGCCACTAATTGATGCTTTGCCCGATTTTTCTCAGGCCGCAAAAGCTCCTCAACCCATTAACATCAACATTGCACAGCGTCAAGTTAGTTTGTTTTTGCCTGGGTTTGACAAGAAAGAAATTAAATTGATTCAATCGGGGCCGGAAGTGACGATCGAAGCGGGCGATCAGCGGCGCAATATTTTGCTGCCTCCGGCGCTAACTGGGAAATCTGTTACTGGTGCTAAGTTCCTGAATGGTTACTTGATTATTTCTTTTTAGGGTAAGGAACAAGATCGTTTCTAGTAAGGACTAAAGTCCTTAGTTTCCCGAAAATTATGTGGGTAGGGAGACGGCATTGCCGTATCCTCCGCGGCCAAAGTCAGGACACGGCAGTGCCGTTTCCCTACAATTAATCGAGGGTAGGGATACGGCATTGCCCTGTCCTCCGTTGCTTATGTTACAATCTCCAACAACACATCACCCACCCAGCCAATGATCCGACAAATTTGGCAACGCATCCTCAACCTGTGGCGGCAAATTCAGCGGCGCTTCCGCAAACAACCTGCACCCCCACCGCCAAAGCCAACTCCGATTCGCACTTTTGGGGAATACGAACAGAAATTCATGGCACTGTTAGAGGGTGTTGAACAAGGCTGGAGTCGGGGCGAAATTAAAGGCTTTTTAATCGGCAGCAAAATCAAAGATGCTGAGTGGGTAAACTGGCTGCAAGAATTTGGAGAAAGGTTGCTGGTATCGCCGGAAACTCATTTAGAGTTGGGTGGGCGGATGGTGCGGCTGGGTGAGATGAATTGTGGGAGAATTAGTGAGGTTGCTGGGAATATTGGTAGGGAATTGTTGCCGCCGGAGAGTTTGAATCCGGCTCCTGCGGATGTGTCAGTGGTTGTAAGTGAAAATATGGATAGTGAATTGGTGGCAAGGGAGAGTTTTAGTTTTCCTACACCTGAATTTGTAGCTAGTGAAAATATTGTTAGTGAATTGGTGGCAAGGGAGAGTTTTAGTTTTCCTACACCTGAATTTGTAGCTACTGAATATAAACCAACCTGGCCGTCAGAATCTCTAGGAACAGTAATCAATAAAGAGGCAGAAAGGTTATTCATTCAAGGGAAAAAATGTTATTATGCAGGAGATTTACAAGGGGCGATCGCAGCCTGTGAGAAAGCCTTAGAAATTGACCCCAAATACGTCGATGCCTGGAACGGGCTGGGCGATACCCTAAATGATTTGGGCCGAAACAGTGACGCGATTGCAGCCTTTGAGACAGCCTTAAAAATTGACCCCAGATACCACTATGCTTGGAACGGGCTGGGCTGGGTTCTAAATGATTTGGGCCGAAACAGTGACGCGATTGCAGCCTTCAAGAAAGCCTTAAAAATTGACCCCAAATACCACTATGCTTGGAACGGGCTGGGCTGGGCCCTAAATGATTTGGGTCACTACAGTGAAGCGATCGGAGCCTACGAGAAAGCCTTAGAAATTAACCCCAAATACGTCGATGCCTGGAACAGGCTGGGCATCACCCTAAAATATTGGCGCCGCTACAGTAAGGCGATCGCAGCCTTCAATCAAGCCTTAGAAATTACAGGCGATCAATATGCCCCAGCTTGGGCAAATCGAGGTTGGGCATTTTTATCCTCCGGGCGCTACAGTAAAGCCATTGAAAACTGGGATGAAGGCTTACAGAAATATCAGCTCAGCAACCACGACTATCGCCTCGCTTGTGGAAAATTTCACCAGTATAAAGGCATCGCACACTATAAATATGGCAAAAAAAAACTACCTATTTTGAATCTTTCTACAAAGCCAAAGCCAGCTACGAACAAGCCCGCGAATTCTTGAAATCACCCCTGATTCCAGAAACTTATTTAGAAGTAATGCAAGGCTTAATTACAGTCTGCCACAGCTTGGGAGATACCAAAACCAGGGAGTACATTACCGAAGCTACCACCGTCTTAGAAAATTTACTGTTAGACAATCAAACTCACCCCGAAATCAAACTGCGACTCCAGCGCAAATTTGCCGGACTTTACCAGTTAGAAGTCGATACCCTCGTCGAGTTTGGCAAGAAGATAAATGCACTAGAAAAAGCCGAAGCCAGAAAAAACTTTTGCCTGCAATGGATGCGCCCAGGTTCGCCAAACCGCACCGATAGCCCGACTTATCTGCAAATCCGATACTTACTGGCAAACAACACCGAAACGGCAATTATTTACTGGCATCTCAGCCCAGTTTCCCTGACTGCTTTTATCATTACCCTAGAAAAGTTTGAAGTCATCGCCACACCAGTCACCGATTTATTCGCAAAGCGCGACAGTCAGAGTTTAGAAAAATGGCTAAAAAACTGGAAAACCTGTTATCAAAATTACGGCAAAACTACTAGCAAACAGCAAAGCAAAGAATCCCATCCCTGGCGCGAGTCAATGACAGCGCAATTGCAAGAACTCGCTGACATCCTCAAAATTCCCGAAATTTGTACCCACCTCACCAATACCCAACACTTAATCTTAATTCCCCACCGCGACTTGCACCTGCTACCCCTAGATTCTCTGTTTTTTCCTCCCTTCCCAGTGGAGGGGGTAGGCACGGGGGCACTACCCCTACAAAACCCTGGTAGGGGCAATCCCCCCGTGGTTGCCCCCAAAATCCGCACCATCACCCGCCTCCCCAGCGCTCAAATTGCCATCCAGCAGCAACAGCAAAACCCCACGGAAATTGCGCCAAATTCAATGCTGATGGTAGAGCACTCACAAGGCAAAAGCGCCTTAAAATTCACCCAAATAGAAGCAGCAGCCATCAGTCAAATTAACCAGACTGAGCGCGCCTCCAATGCAACCACTAAAACCGCAATTATTGAAGCACTAAAAGCCAATAGCGGCATCTTTCATTATACAGGTCACGCCTACCACAACACCGAAAAATCCGAGGCTTCGGCGTTAATGTTAGCCAAAGAGGAAGAATTGACATTGACCGACATTTTACAGTTAAAATTAGTCAATTATTACCTAGTCTGCCTCAGCGCTTGCGAAACCGGCATCACCAACAAAGGCGAGTTAATCGATGAATTCGTCGGCATAGCCAGCGGCTTTTTGCCGGAGACTAATTATATTATCAGCACATTGTGGCGAGTGGACGAACGTTCTAGCGCTTTGTTAATGATTTATTTCTACCAGTTATGGAAGCAGGGCATCCAGCCGCCGTTCGCCCTGCAACAAGCAAAAGATTGGCTCAGAGAACTCACGAATGGTAAGCTAGGCGAGTGGTACGCCGGAGAGTTGTTGCCTTTGCTGAGAGAGGCTAATTTTAAAAGCATATTCTTCTTTGAAATGGAAGCTTCGCGCCTGCAAGAAAATTTAGCTAAAATAGAAGAGAAACCTTATAACCATCCCTACCACTGGGCTGCTTTCACCATCACCGGCAACGGCTAAACTAACATGACTTATCAAGAATCTACCTTATCAGGATTTGAGCTGTTTGCGCCCAAAGCTTTTTTAATCTCCCTTGCCAGAGTTGAAGAACCTCTTTCACCTGAGTTGATAGCAGAAGTGAATGAAGTTGGCGAGGCTTTGGCCAGTGGCGAGTTAGAAAAAGCGTCTGCACTTATTAGTATAGCTCAAAAAGATGCTGTTTTTTATGAAGATTTTAAGAAGGCTTACAAGGAATTGCAGGAACTTGATGAGTCGGAGGAAAAGAATAAGTTTCTTCCTGAGTTAGATGAAAATACTCCTTCGCGGCAGACTGATGATTATAATAACTTTTTGGCTCCTCCTTTGACTAATTCTAATCCGCAGAGTATGGCGAAGAGGTTATTGGGAAAGGCTAGTGATTTGGTTGAACGGGTTTATCGATTGAGGTTTTAGTCCTCTCGATCCCCCCTAACCCCCCTTAAGAAGGGGGGGACAAGAGTGTTCCAAGTCATGATTTGTAAGAGGGATATAAAAGTGTTCTCAAAGTCCCCCTTCTTAAGGGGGATTTAGGGGGATCGAGACTCGACAACAAGCGACATTTATCACATATTTTATGATCAAATTAGTTGACCCTACCCTGAATTTATTTAGCTACACTCTCAAACAAGGGTTGGGTGTCGGCGAACCGGAAACTCGGAAAGTTTACCGCAGATTTTTAGCGAGTTTGTCTGCACAATTGCACAAAAAGCTGAATGTTTCCTTTACCCCTGAACAAAAACAAAAGTTTCTGGCGCTACATGAGGAAAGAGTAGCCGATTTACCTTTTACAGGAAACCGGAGTCCTTACCATCAAGTTAAGGGCTGCTACCGCCGCTGGAATGTTAGCGATAATTATCAACTTTTATTTAACGGCTACGTTGATGATAAGTATCAACCTGACAAAGTTATTAAACTGATTGAAATTTTGCAATATTTAATTCCCCAACCACCGAAGTTGGAAAATATTGGCAAAACTTGGATGCTTTCGGGTTGGCTGGAATCTGGGACTGATTTGGAAGCTGCAGAACTTGCAAAACAGGTTTACAAGTGTTTGTTTAAAAAAGATGGTGTTTCTCAAGGAAGCGGTCTGTTTTTAGGTGGGAAAGTAGCTGAGTTTTGGGGCGAGAAGATTGAGGATAATTGTCAACTGCTGGTAATTTTGTATCCCGATGAAGCGGCTTGTCAGGAATGGGCTAGGGATTTTTATGTTAGTTGGCTGGATTTGCTGTGCTTCCGCCATAAAATTATCTGGGCTTATGAGAACAGTCTACTTTTAAAAGAACGGTTGGTGAGTAATTACAACCAAATTGTGGGGATGAGGAATACTTCTCGACTCAATCTCAAGAAACTGCTGGAGGCGATGGGAAAATTGTCGGAGTTTGCGATCGACCTTAATTATTTGGAGTTGCAACATAGTACAATTAATGTTAATCTGGAGAAGTATGAGGCTAAGCTGGCCGAAATTCAAGCCAAGGCTAGACCTACTGACGATTTGAAGTTTTTGCAGGATTTTTGCGATCGGGCTAAACAACACTATCCCAAGCAAATCCAAAAAGATATTGACAATTTTCGTCCTTGTTTGGAAATATTGCGGAGTCTGACTGATACAATTAGAGGTACGGTAGAGATTAGGAAAGCTGAGAGCGATCGCACTTTTCAAGCAGTAGTCGGCATTGTGGGAGTCGGGCTTTCAACTGGCGGTACGGTAGCTTCGGCGGCTGCTAATTTCAAAACGGAAATCGAAGCAAATCCTACTATCAATAGTGCGATAAATACGCTAGTGCCAATTTTCGATCCGGGTTCGGGATTGAGGGTGATTATGGGATTTAGCATTCTATCAGGGGTAGCCGCTAGTCTGCTGACAGCGATAATTATAGCTGTGTGGCCGCGCATTTTTCGGCGTTAGTTAGGTTGACGACATAATCGCGATCGCGCCCCACGTCCTGACAAAATAGCGATCGTAGTTGCTAAAATATTAACAAGCAAAGCACTTCCAATCAACGATTATGACTGCCATCCAAGAGCCAACCCTTAAAACGACACCCTTTGACGATTTAATCGCCGATTTCAATAAAATAAGAAGTCTCTACACAGTAGAAGAACCTCTAGAAGCCTTTAAGTTAATCATCGACCAAGAAGTGATGATAAGTTTAATTTTAGAAGCTCACTCTAAAATTAGAGAACTATTTCCTACGGAAAGATTGGGCTTAGAAGTGAAAACCGATCCAGAAATTGCCAACTGGCGATCGCTGTGGATTGCTATCTACACTAAACTCGAAGTCGATGAAGCTTTTGCAAAGTTAAACATCCTTGATGATAGTTGGTGGCTCGAAGCTAAAATAGCTGCCCCCAAAAATGATTTACATATTAGCCTTGAATGGGAGTAAAATGAGATTTGATTGGTCTGAATATTTGAATTTAGCTCAAGAGTTAGCTGCCACGAATAGTGACAGTTCACCTAACAGAGAAGCCAAGTTGCGATCGGCGATAAGTAGAGCATACTATTCGACATTTGGCCTAGCGCGAAATTACTTGCGCGACATTGAAAAAGACCCAAGACTTTCTCGTAAGAATCGCGATATCAACGAACATCAATATGTAGCCGAGGAATTTATATACCACCCAACGAAAATGAAAAATCTGGTCAAAATAGGTGAAAACTTAAGCAGATTGAGAGAACTTAGGAATAAAGCTGATTATGAAGACACTTTATATAACTTACAAAATGCTGTAAAAAATGCTTTAATGCTAGCTCAGAATATTATTTCAGCGTTAAATGAGTTAACTCAATAAGCTGAATTATAATTCAAATCGGTAGGGGCGGGCGATGCCCTGATCCCGCCCCTACAGCTTAACTTTTACCGTTGTCGTTGCCATTGCCGCCAGTTGTTAGCAAAACCCGTTTCGCTAAAGGTTCCGGCACTTCTTGCAATCGATCGAACTCCCAATGAAAAAATCCTACTCCCATTGTCTGCGATCGCAATTCTACGATCAAATCCTGCATTTCGGCGATCGGCAAATAAGCCGAAACAGCATCCCATCCCTTCCAGTCTTGTTTACTTTCGTAGCCGAGAATTTGGCCGCGGTGTCCGCTGACCAACTGCAACACCTTTGATGTACACTCGTTCGGAGCGCAAATTTCAACTTTGGCGATCGGCTCCAGCAATGCCGGTTCGCACTTGGCCATTCCCTCCTGCATTGCCAAACGCGCCGCTTGCTTGAAAGCTTGTTCGGAACTGTCAACCGAATGGTAAGAACCATTTGTCAGCGTCACCGATACATCTACCACCGGGAAACCCAAGGGGCCGCGATCCAAATACTCGCGCACTCCCACTTCCACGCCGGGAATGTACTGTTTGGGTACGACTCCGCCAACTATTTTGTCGCTGAAATTGAAACCTTCTCCGCGAGGCTGCGGTGCGATGTCGAGATACACGTCGCCAAACTGTCCGTGTCCGCCGCTTTGGTGTTTGTAACGCCCGTGGATGGAAGATGCGGTTTTGCGGATAGTTTCTTTGTAGGGTACTTGCGGTAAGTGAGTTACCATCGGCAAATTATACTTGCGGCGCAATCGGTCTAAAGCTACTTTCAGGTGGATTTCGCCTTGACCCCAAAGTATAATTTCGTGGGTGTCTCCGTGCTGTTCCCAGACTAAAGATGGGTCTTCTTCGAGCAATTTAGCTAAAGCGGAGCTCAGCTTAACTTCATCGTTGCGCTTTTCGGGGACGATCGCCAGTGCGTAGACAGGGGAGATGATTTCGGCTTTTGGCAATAATTCCTCCGATCCCAACACATCGCCTGTTTTCAAGCCTTCTAGCCTTCCCAAAGCCACAATTTCCCCGGCGCTGACAGACTGCAAACTTTGCGTTTGCTGGCCGGTCAAGCGGTACAAACCGTTAACTCGAACCCCGTTCAAAATTGCTCCGTCTGCCATCGTCCCCCGCCACATTCTCACTAACGATAGTTTGCCTCCCTGCGGTGTGTAATAGGTTTTGAGGATTTGAGCCAGAACTTTGTTTTCACTTTGTATAATGCTGCGACGATCGGCTGTAGTTTCCGGTGTGGGCGCTTCCCTCAGCAAAGCTTCCAGCAGAGGCCGCACGCCGAAATCTTGTTCGGCGATACCGATGAATACGGGCACTATTAAATCCGCGCCTAATTCCATCTTGAAATCGCGGGTAATCTCTTCAGCATCGGGATTGATTTCTTCGAGCAATTCTTCGAGTAAATGGTCGTCAAAATTGGCTAATTCTTCGAGCATTTGCTGCCGCGCGGCGCTTTCTTGTGCTTTGAGGTGTTCGGGAAGCGGGACGGGATCTGCGGGTGCGCCGGGGTGATAGTGGTAAGCTTGTTCGGTTACTAAGTCGATAAAACCGATGATTTGTTCGTTTTTGCCGATCGGATATTGGTGAGGTACGATCGGTCTGCTGGAAACGGATTTGAGCGCGTCGAGCACGTCGGTGAAGTTGCTGCCGCAAGTAGTTTCGTCTGTGCAAGCTCGATCGATCTTGTTGATAAAAACTAGGTGGGGAATTTCCCAATCGTCGAGGAATTTAAACAGGGGTGCGAGGGTTAAAGTGCGATCGGCAACGGGTTCGCAAACAATGACTGCTGCATCGACACCGATGAGTGCATTGTAAGTTTCTTGGGCAAATTCTACCGAACCCGGACAGTCTAGAAATGTGAAGCGGACGCCTTCATATTCAGCGGTGGCGGCGTTTACTTCTACGCTCATTTGGCGATCGCGCGCTTCCGGCGAACTATCACCTATTGTGTTGCCATCTTTGACGTTTCCTTTGCGGGTAATTGTCCCTGTCACCGATAGCAAACTTTCGAGCAGTGCGGTTTTACCGCTTAAATAAGGGCCAACAATTGCAACGTTCCGCGTGGCCCCAAGGACTTTTTCGTTCATATTGCCTCCAACAGAAAACTTGTTTTCCATTGCTCTTGGTGCAATCAGTTCTATACCATTTTCTAGACTTTTTCTAGGTTAATTTTTATTGCATTTTCGAGCAACTTCAGGTTTTGGTATGATTTAATACTTTTGACCCTAACGTGTTTTGAGTAACAAAACACAAATTGTAGTTTTTCTTAATATTTGGAATTTTTAACCGCAGAGAACGCAGAGAACGCAGAGGAAGAGAAGAGAGAGACTAATAATTCTGATGAAGAGCGGATTTGATATCACTCTTCCTCTGTCTCGATTTGTCTAATTTCTAAGGAGTCGCAAACCGCTTAATGTGACTATTACTGTAGAGCCTTCGTGACCGATGACGCCGAAAGGCATGGTGATATTTCCGAAAAAATTAGCCGCCAATAACAGCACAATGCAACTGAGTGCAAAAACAATGTTTTGTTTGACCACATTTTGAGCGCGGCGGCCCAAACTAATTGCTTTACCTAGTTGTTCTAATTTATCTGCCATTAATACAATGTCAGCAGTTTCTAAAGCCACATCGCTGCCGGAAATTCCCATCGCAATTCCCACGGAAGCTTGGGCGAGGGCTGGTGCGTCGTTGATGCCGTCTCCTACCATTGCGACGGTTGGATACTGGGTTTGCAGCTTCTTAATTAGGTGCACTTTGTCTTCCGGCAAAAGTTCGGCGTACACTTCATTGATGCCTAATTGTCGGGCGATGTATTGAGCGGTTTGTTCGTTGTCGCCTGTCAGCATTATGATATGTTCTACGCCTAAATTTTGCAAGCGTTTTACTGTGGCTGCTGCTTCAGGGCGGACTGTATCTGCTACTGCAATGATGCCCAAAAGTTCATCGCCCTTTGCTACCCAAACAACTGTTTTTCCCTCTGCTTGCAATTGTTGGCTGATGTGAGTCAACTCCGAAGTTGCTCGCACAAAATCGGCTTTACCAATGGTAATCGTTTGATTGTTAACTTTGCCGACTATTCCGCGACCGATTTTTGCTTGTACGTCGATCGCACTTGACAACAATAACTGTTGCTGCTGGGCGGCTTGGACAATTGCTTGGGCGATCGCGTGTTCGGAATGAGTTTCGAGGGCTGCAGCCAATTGCAGAACTTCTGTTTCAGTATATCCGGCTGCTGGTACAATTTTGACAACTTCAGGTTTTCCCGTGGTGAGAGTTCCGGTTTTGTCAAAGGCGATCGCCCGGACTTTACCAATTATCTCCAATTGCGCGCCGCTTTTAAACAAAATTCCCTGTTTCGCCCCGTTAGCCATACCCGAAAGCAGCGCCGGCATAATCGAAGCCATCAGCGCGCAGGGGGATGCGACTACTAGGAAAATCAGCGCCCGATAGATGGTATCTTCCCAATTCCAGTTTAAAACAAAAGGCGGCAAAATTGCCAACAACAAGCCTAAACCGACAATTAATTTAGCATAACCGCGCTCGAACTTTTCCACAAATTGCTGAGAAGGAGGCGCTTCTGTTTGCGCTTGTTGTACCAGCCGAATCACTCGCTGAATCAAACTGCTTTCGGGAGTTTTGTGAACTTCCAATTGTAGCGCGCCGGCACCGTTAATCGTACCTGCAAAGACTTCATCGCCAGCAACTTTTTCCACGGGCATCGATTCGCCCGTAATCGAGGCTTGATTGAGGGTGCTGTAGCCTTCAATAATTATCGCATCTGTAGGAATAATTTCTCCGGGCTTGACTAAAAGCCGATCGCCAATTGCCAATTTGTTGATCGCCACCAACCGTTCATCTCCATACATTATCACCCTAGCAGTATCCGCCGTCAAACTCATCAAACTGCGAATACTGCGTTCAGTCCGCTGCATCGCATAACCTTCCAGCGCGCCGCTAATAGCAAAAATTAAAATTAGCACCGCACCGTCAACAATTAAATGATATTCTTGCCGCCACAGCCCCAAACCAGCCGCGCCCAAAGCAGCAACAATCATCAACAAATCTACATCTAATTCATGTTCTTGAAAAAGCGTAGTCAAGCCTTCGCGGGTGCTGGAATAGCCGCCGATCACGTAAGCAGCGGGCAAAATTAACACCGCTAAGCCCAGCCAACCGACTTGTAGGGCGATCGAACCCAAAATTACCAGAATTCCGCACAGGGCGGCAGTCACAGCATCTGGATGTTCTTCGGCGAGGCGCGACAGGCGCGAGGTGGGGAGGGAATTGGGAGTCATGGGAAAATTTGACTTGGTAGAATGACTCCTGCATCATAAACATTGACATTAATGTCAATGTCAAGCTTTTTGTTTAAATTCCCTGCTGGTAGGGAAACGACACTGCCGTTTCCTGTATTTCGGGCGATCGCAAATCGCGATAAACTGTCGGTAAATCTGTTGACACTCCCCTGCTATCGAGGCGAGGGGATTCTTGGATCAACCAGTCGAACTTATCTCTGTTTTGTCGCCACCAGCGAGTAGAGATCGGTCTGTCCCCCAGCGTGAATTCCGGTGTGCCCCACCGTATTTAAATTGATTCCTGCACGGGCTTTCAAACCCTTTGCTAAAATATTTCTTCCAGCGTTGTGGTCGCGATCTAATATCGTTCCGCAACCGCAAATATGCGTTCGGGTTGACAAAGTTTTCTTAACAAGATTGCCACAGTTTGAGCATTCCTGAGATGTGTATTGTGGTGGAACAGCGATAACTGTTTTGCTGTACACTTTTCCAAAATACTCCAAATAATGATCAAGTTTGTGACCACGCAGCATCACTAATCGACTTAGCGAGTTTATGGTTTTTAACCATGTTACGCATTTGAAGGTCTTCGTAGGCTACAAAATCGTTAGATTTCACTACGCCGGGTGTCGTCTTAATGGCGAAGTCTTTGCGCTGCCGACTAACCTTTAGGTGCTTTCTTCCTAACTTGTTGATTGCCTTTTTCCGGCTTTGGGAGCCTTTCTTTTTCCGAGAAACTCGCTTCTGCAATCTCTTCAGAGCTTTTTCGCTTTTGCGGAGATACCGAGGATTAGGAACTGTTTCGCCGTCGCTGTCAGTATAGAAGTGGTTTAATCCAACATCTATGCCGATAATTTTACCAGTACAAATGGGTTCCTCTTTTCGTTCGATGTTGATGCAGAATTGGGCATAATAGCCGTCGGCACGACGCACTACCCTAATTCGCTTGATTTCATGGGGTGCCGAGAAATGCAAGTCCCGACTGCCAATTAACTTAAATTTTCCAGCAGCAAAGCCATCCTTAAATGTTAGGCATCTTTTGTCGCTAGAAAGCGCCCAGCCGGATTGTTTGTACTCGACGGAACGAGTGTACTTCTTGAATTGCGGGTAGCCCTTTTTTCCGGGTTTCTTAGCTTTGCAATTGGCGAAGAAACGTTGGATAGCAAAAATAGCACGTTGGGCCATCGCTTGGCGTGCCGTTGAGTTAAGCTTGCCTGCCCATTCAAATTATTTCGCCATAACGGCGCATTGTTTGTACAGGTCTACTAACTTAATTCCTTGGTTGTCTATCCAATGTCTAAGAGTTTTGTTTCTGACAAATTGAGCCGTCCGAATCATGTCGTCGATGATTCGATATTGCTTCGCTTTGCCCTTCAACTTAAACTCTAAAACTATCATTAGAATAGTTTATCACTTTTGCTAAAACTTTTACTTATAAATCTGTAGAGTTAACAAGTCTTCACACTTTTTATAATTAAAGCCGTCCTATAAAGACGGGGCTTTAGACCCAACTTTCTGGTAAGAAAACAGCATTGCCATCTCCTGGACAAACAAACATAGTCCTGGACACATCAAGCCAAAGAAACCCGGTTTTTTACCCAATCTGTCGGCTACAATCAAGTATTTTCCTAAAAACCCGGTTTCTGACCACCCGTGCGTCCAAGACTATATAGCGGTTCTCTAAAAAGTGAGGTATGCCCTATGCCCTATGCCGGATAGTACCTCATCTTTTTGAGAAAGACTATATCTATCCCAATCGGGAAATCAATTCATCAGCCGATAACTGAGGCAATTGTTCCAACAACAATGTCAACTCTGCGACAGGTAAAGCCAACAAATTAGCAACCATTGCAGGTAAACTATCGCCAAATTCATTTAACCGCAGTCCCAAGACATTTTCTGCTAACAATCTCACCGCTTCTTGCCTGCCTGCAGCATCCACCGCGAGCATAGATATCGCCAGTAAAATCACCGTAAAATCGGCAGCAGGTATCCTGGACACAGGAGAGAGAAATGCTATCATCAACGAGTCTAGTTCTCCAAATCTCACTCGCAGAAAGTTCTCTAAAATTAAGCGCTGTTGTTCTTGTCTTCCTTGCTCTAATCCTTGCTCTAATCCTTGTTCCTGTGCTGCTTGTAACTGTTCTTGAAAGAGAGGTGCGATAGTCATAATTAACTCCCGGTCTTCTGTTTCTATGGGCTGTTCTAAATTTGCTACTAAGTTTGATTGCAGTCGATACAGCAATTCTAACGCATTAGTTCGCAGGGGGTTGTCTGTAGCCAAGGCGATCAACTCGGCAACTGCTTTTTCCTGCACCTTTCCTCTGCCCAAAATCCTCAGCCACAAGGTTTCTGGAGTTTTTGGCAACTGATGGATTACCACAATTGCCGATCGCAAATATTCCCCCAAAAAATAGATTCCCGGCATCCAATTGGGTTCGTCTGGTTGTGCGCGAAACCCGTTTAACAGCGATTCTGACGCTGTGGGAGTGAGAATCCACAATTTCGGAAAATCATTTTCGTTAAGTCGAATATTGTCTCTTCTGGCTTCTCGCTCTAATTCGCTCTGAATATCAAACAATTTGCTGATGCAACCGACAACTTCCCTGATAGTTGCCGGGTTGCGGAACGGTTCAAAAATTGCCGTCGCAGTTGCTAGTTGCCCCAACAATCCTAAGTTTTTGATATGTTCTGGGACTGTGGCTTCATGAGTAAAGTAAACATCGATTTCTCGCACTTCGGAAGTGACATCGCGACCGATATTGACTGTTCCTAATGGAGACAGCATCTCTTCTAGGTATTCTTTGGCAAAGCGATCGTGAATTAATCGAGTCATTCGATTTTAGATTTTAGATTTTAGATTCACTGCATCAGTTGATTTTATCACGCTTTCAAGCAATACTTTAGGTTTTCTGTCATTGCGACGAAGGAAGCAATCGCCAAGACTTAGATTGCTTCGTTCCTCGCAATGACAATTATGAAAATTGACTTGTATCAACAATTAAACTCTCTCAAATAAGAATATTCATTATAAAAATTGCATAGTCCCGCGCCGGACACGGCATTGCCGTTTTCCTACAGATATCGGGTATAATTTAGAAGATTTAGTCCTAGTTTTCAGAATTGGTATGATGCAGCAACAATACCTAACAATTAAACAACTTACTGAAGCGGTAAAAGGCACAATTACGCCTCGGATGGTGCGGCATTATCACGCTTTGGGGCTGCTATCTCCGGCCGTACGATCGACCTCTAACTATAGATTGTATACCTGCAGCGATGTGCAAAGACTGCAAAGAATAGTCGCACTCAAGCAGCAAGGCTTTCAACTGTCTCATATCCGCAAACTATTAGAAACAGACGCGGATGCTTCGCCTGACGCGCTGATGGCGACTCTGCAACGGCAATATCTGTCGGTTATTCAGCAAATTGTTCGCCTCAGAGAAACGGCTTCGGCGCTGGAAGGATTGCTGGGGCGGGATATTTCCTGTCAAGCGGTGCAAGCGGACGCCCTGGCGCAATTAAGGCTGTTGCAGGCGGAAACTGAGGGGGGGTTGGATGAGTTGGAACAACTTTGGGAGGGTTGGGATGCGGGGGCGCACACTCACCCGGAGGATTTTGGGGAGTCGTTGCAGCATTTGTTGCCGGATTTGAGCGATCGCTCGGAAATTGAGGTAGACTTGCTTTCTAAACTGGTGTTAGCCTGCGGTGATTGTTCGCTGCTGCCGTTTGTGAAGTTGAGCGAAACGGCGATTAAATCGGCGCGGGAAGCTTTGAAAAATCAGTGTCAAATTGTGGCTGATGTGCCGCCTGTTTTTGCGGCTTTGGATGGGACTAGATTGGCGCATTTGGGAACAAGTATTGCAACTTTAATTGATGATCCGCACATCAATGCTGCGGCGGAAGCGGAACAGGAATTCTGGCAGCAGGGTGAGTGGTTTGATAAGTTGTTGAAACTCGAAAAAGGATGTATATTAGTGATAGGATATGCGCCGTCTGTGCTGATGGCGGTTTGCGATGCGATCGAGTGTGGGCAACTGCAACCGGCTTTGGTAATTGGTATGCCGATCGGTTTTAGTCATTCTCCGGTGGCGAAACGGCGGTTAGTGCGATCGGGCGTTGCTTATATTACGACTGTGGGAACTTTTGGCGGCGGGTTGTTGGCGGCGGTTGCTTTGAATGCTTTGGTTGAGTCTTTGATTGAAAAGCCGAATTGTCACTGTCATTTTAAGTGAAGATGGGATTTAGGTTGGTTGTGGCGAAGAAGGAGTCAGGAGTCAGGAATCTGGAGAAGAATACTCTCTTTCCTCCTGTCTCCTCCTCTGGTGAATACTTCCGAAAGTTTTAATCCCTGATAGGGAGTTTGGTTAATTGCGGCCGATACGATCTGGGAAATTGCCCCCATCTACTTCGTTTCAATCCCTGATAGGGAGTTTGGTTAATTGCGGCATTCGTACCTACTCGGACAATTCGTTTTCAAAAGTTTCAATCCCTGATAGGGAGTTTGGTTAATTGCGGCTTGTTTTGGGGTGTTTCTACCTTTTCAGTCTATGTTTCAATCCCTGATAGGGAGTTTGGTTAATTGCGGCACTGTTGAGTCTGTCACTCAGTTTTTTATATTTTATAATTTTCAATCCCTGATAGGGAGTTTGGTTAATTGCGGCCTTACCTTTACTTAATGGCTGGTTATATTGTAGTCGTTTCAATCCCTGATAGGGAGTTTGGTTAATTGCGGCTTATTTAGAAGTAGAGAAAGAGCTAGTTAACCTCAAAGTTTCAATCCCTGATAGGGAGTTTGGTTAATTGCGGCTTTTCTCCCTCTGTGATAACGATCGGCAATAGCTCAGCCTTGTTTCAATCCCTGATAGGGAGTTTGGTTAATTGCGGCTGAAGTATGTCTCAGGCAAGGATCAATTAAGTCGGAGTTTCAATCCCTGATAGGGAGTTTGGTTAATTGCGGCTTTGTCAATCCCTAAGCCAAGTCGGGCATAACCGGGTGTCAGTTTCAATCCCTGATAGGGAGTTTGGTTAATTGCGGCCTGGTGGCAATTCCAGGAAGAGAATAAATCAATAGTTTCAATCCCTGATAGGGAGTTTGGTTAATTGCGGCGCGAATGAAAATCATCCATGCCGACGGTCGCATCGAGGTTTCAATCCCTGATAGGGAGTTTGGTTAATTGCGGCCGGCCGTCCCTGCCTCCGGCATGGCCGGCACACAAAAAAAGTTTCGTTTCAATCCCTGATAGGGAGTTTGGTTAATTGCGGCGGAATGGGAAGGCATTGAACCGCCAGACCCAGACGTTTCAATCCCTGATAGGGAGTTTGGTTAATTGCGGCTATTTCTTCTTTCACAATTGGATTTTTGCGAGTACGCGTTTCAATCCCTGATAGGGAGTTTGGTTAATTGCGGCGCGAGCGGAGACCAATCTATGATTAAGCCCATAAATATGTTTCAATCCCTGATAGGGAGTTTGGTTAATTGCGGCCTAACTGATTGAGAATAGCCTTTGCCTTGTTTTCAGTTTCAATCCCTGATAGGGAGTTTGGTTAATTGCGGCTTAGCGCTTCCAGTGGGTTTGTGGGTTTCCGTTCCCGTTTCAATCCCTGATAGGGAGTTTGGTTAATTGCGGCTGTTTTCCATCCGCCCCAACTCGCTGTAGATAGGGTTTCAATCCCTGATAGGGAGTTTGGTTAATTGCGGCTTTTGTAAGTAAAACTGGTATCACAAATTGGGCAGTTTCAATCCCTGATAGGGAGTTTGGTTAATTGCGGCTTTGCACGTCGTCAATTTTACTTTGTCGGTAGAATGTTTCAATCCCTGATAGGGAGTTTGGTTAATTGCGGCCCGAATTGGAGCAACCTAAAGAGATGGGGTTGGTTGAGGTTTCAATCCCTGATAGGGAGTTTGGTTAATTGCGGCTGGTGTACGAGTCGCTTGAAAATACTGCCAATGGAAAAGTTTCAATCCCTGATAGGGAGTTTGGTTAATTGCGGCTTGATAGAGGAAGGATTACCAAAAGTTGCTGAGCGAGTTTCAATCCCTGATAGGGAGTTTGGTTAATTGCGGCAAGTTGAATGGGAAATACATGGCATCCCTCTCGTTTCAATCCCTGATAGGGAGTTTGGTTAATTGCGGCCAATTACCGATCGCGTTTCCCGCCTTGAACGGCAGTTTCAATCCCTGATAGGGAGTTTGGTTAATTGCGGCCTCTGGCGCGCCGTTTGCTTCCTCTGGTATGTACCTGGTAAATGTTTCAATCCCTGATAGGGAGTTTGGTTAATTGCGGCGCCGCTCGTTCTGCTGTTGATGTCGTTACCGACGTGCCCGGTTTCAATCCCTGATAGGGAGTTTGGTTAATTGCGGCATCGCAAATTCCGTTTCAATTAGATTTGAGCAGTTTCAATCCCTGATAGGGAGTTTGGTTAATTGCGGCGTCAGTCACATTTCCCAACTCATCAGCCGTGTAGTTTCAATCCCTGATAGGGAGTTTGGTTAATTGCGGCTAGCGCGACACGTCAAAAGCAAATATCAGACATAGCTGAGTTTCAATCCCTGATAGGGAGTTTGGTTAATTGCGGCAAAGCCTCAGTCCCTGAGTACAGATAAGCGCAATCGTTAAAGTTTCAATCCCTGATAGGGAGTTTGGTTAATTGCGGCCTTAAACCAACACAAAAAAGGAGCGTGATGTAATGTTTCAATCCCTGATAGGGAGTTTGGTTAATTGCGGCCATATAAACGATCTAGAAACCCGTGTGGAAATACTGAGTTTCAATCCCTGATAGGGAGTTTGGTTAATTGCGGCCCGGAAGATTTGCGACCAAAGCCAGACTTCGATTCAGTTTCAATCCCTGATAGGGAGTTTGGTTAATTGCGGCTTATTCATGCTAACTCCCATCCGCGCCACTTCTGTTTCAATCCCTGATAGGGAGTTTGGTTAATTGCGGCAAAAGGTAGTATTTTGGGGAGATTGTTTTGGGAAGTTTCAATCCCTGATAGGGAGTTTGGTTAATTGCGGCGAAGACAACACAGCTACGATTGTCAAGTCGAATCTTGTTTCAATCCCTGATAGGGAGTTTGGTTAATTGCGGCTAGCTAACGGAATTATCCCGATTCGCTAATACTTACCAATAGAAGTTTCAATCCCTGATAGGGAGTTTGGTTAATTGCGGCTCGTTGATGCGAGCTTGTGTAATGAGCCGGCGTAGTTTCAATCCCTGATAGGGAGTTTGGTTAATTGCGGCTTTGACGAAAAATTTGCCCGCATGGCTATCAAAAATGTTTCAATCCCTGATAGGGAGTTTGGTTAATTGCGGCACCAAGTACCCCGTGGAAGACTTCTGGATTTTTGCGTTTCAATCCCTGATAGGGAGTTTGGTTAATTGCGGCGCCATACACTTTATTGGATTTTGAAATATTTTCGGTTTCAATCCCTGATAGGGAGTTTGGTTAATTGCGGCAAGGCTGCTTGCCCACATTACTTTAATAATTTAAAGTTTCAATCCCTGATAGGGAGTTTGGTTAATTGCGGCGCTAAATACTACTACTGCTACTTATGCTGGCACTGGTTTCAATCCCTGATAGGGAGTTTGGTTAATTGCGGCAGCCAACAACCGGGCAACGAACCGACAGCACCCGAGTTTCAATCCCTGATAGGGAGTTTGGTTAATTGCGGCTTGAGCATAAGCACTCTTAATATCAATCTCTGTGTTTCAATCCCTGATAGGGAGTTTGGTTAATTGCGGCTTGGCTCATCTTTTGCCTCACAAATGGCGTGGATATTCGTTTCAATCCCTGATAGGGAGTTTGGTTAATTGCGGCTGAGATGCTTTGGAACCCTTACTAGGAGCGGGTTCTGTTTCAATCCCTGATAGGGAGTTTGGTTAATTGCGGCTTGAGCGGTGTTAGCTTCCTCAATTCTGCGGGCGTTTCAATCCCTGATAGGGAGTTTGGTTAATTGCGGCGTGCTGATGCTGCCAACTCATGCTCAATAATAGCGTTTCAATCCCTGATAGGGAGTTTGGTTAATTGCGGCATGGTCTTTTAGCTTGGCTTAAATTAGCTAAAGCTCCTCGTTTCAATCCCTGATAGGGAGTTTGGTTAATTGCGGCCGACCGAGCGGTAATACAAAGCAGTGCCAAAGTGGGTTTCAATCCCTGATAGGGAGTTTGGTTAATTGCGGCTTCCCCGATTAGTCGAAGTGCAAGTACCTAATACGTTTCAATCCCTGATAGGGAGTTTGGTTAATTGCGGCCTAAATAATTAGGAATTTGCGAATATATAGGATGAGTTTCAATCCCTGATAGGGAGTTTGGTTAATTGCGGCAAAGCTAAGGCGGCTCAGGCTCAGATTTTAGCTGTTGTTTCAATCCCTGATAGGGAGTTTGGTTAATTGCGGCCGGGAACTGGGGACAATCTGAAGGTTTGATATCGGTTTCAATCCCTGATAGGGAGTTTGGTTAATTGCGGCAGTGCTTTATCGGTTGATGGGCTCGATAAATTTGTTTCAATCCCTGATAGGGAGTTTGGTTAATTGCGGCCTACTGGTGTTATAGGGTTTTCTGGTCCTTGGATTACGTTTCAATCCCTGATAGGGAGTTTGGTTAATTGCGGCTTAGGGTGGGGAGCTGCCCTCCTCCTTAACTGGCCTCGGTTTCAATCCCTGATAGGGAGTTTGGTTAATTGCGGCATATGTGAAATTGCTGAGAAACAATCCCAAACAAGTTTCAATCCCTGATAGGGAGTTTGGTTAATTGCGGCTAAGATATGAACTTCAAACGGCGAATCGACTGGCGCAAGTTTCAATCCCTGATAGGGAGTTTGGTTAATTGCGGCGTTTTGGCGCTGGCAGTTGTCGGCTCACAATTCCCAGTTTCAATCCCTGATAGGGAGTTTGGTTAATTGCGGCTTGTTTTATGCGATCGGCGCAAAAGTCGAGATTTTAAAAGTTTCAATCCCTGATAGGGAGTTTGGTTAATTGCGGCTGGGCTGGGTGCCAGCGCCTTACCGGGTATCGAGATTCGTTTCAATCCCTGATAGGGAGTTTGGTTAATTGCGGCTTCTCACTCATTTCCTGGGATGTGTCATCTCAGGTTTCAATCCCTGATAGGGAGTTTGGTTAATTGCGGCTTGAAGAAGAAAGTACATCCACGACAGTGTGCGGATCAGTTTCAATCCCTGATAGGGAGTTTGGTTAATTGCGGCGTCGTCAAATCTCGAAACCCTGTAAGGGGCAGGGTTTCAATCCCTGATAGGGAGTTTGGTTAATTGCGGCCAGCTTTAGGTTTGCTGGGTTTCGATCGTCTCTCAGATGTTTCAATCCCTGATAGGGAGTTTGGTTAATTGCGGCCTGGCACTTGCTGGCAGCGCCGAAGCTGTCACAAACCAAGTTTCAATCCCTGATAGGGAGTTTGGTTAATTGCGGCGCTACAAAAACGCCCAGTTTGAGCGAATTTGCCACGTTTCAATCCCTGATAGGGAGTTTGGTTAATTGCGGCTAGTCCGCTGTCGCCTAAGCCCATTACACGCGATCGAGCTTCGTTTCAATCCCTGATAGGGAGTTTGGTTAATTGCGGCAGCCCGTTCCAGAAGCCTTGCTGTATTTGGTTTTCAACGTTCATTTGCGTCTGCATAAAACAAAAGTACCATTTCAGCCTTCGACTTGTCAATACCCAACTTTTCATACATCCCTCAAACCTTTATCCTGCATAGATTTCAGCGATTGCGTCTGCCATCTTACTCGTCGAAGTACGTCTAAGCCTGACAGCACATACATTATAGCCCCCAAAATTAACTCCTCGATTTTAACACCCACTCACAGACGCATTTTCCACCCAAAAATACACATCAACCCGATCACCACTTCCCCAAAGCCCCCCAAACAGTACCCGAAACCACCCCCCAAATCGCCCCCAAACCAGCCCCCACGATCGCCCCCGCCACAGGCCCCAACTCCACCGGCACCCCAGCGCTAACAGCCGGAAACATCGCAGACACCCCCGCCCCCAACACAGCACCCGCAAAAGTCCCCAAAAAACTGCCCCAAATCGCCCCCAAAGTCCCACCACTTACACCCGAAGGCTGAAACGAAATCGGCAACTTCGGCGCAAACCCGCAAAAACCCAACAAACCCCCAGAAACCACACCCCCAACAGAACCCACACCAGCCGCCACGATCGCCACACCCAGCAACAAACCCGCAAACTCATTCACCGGTCGCATCTGGCCACCGTATTGCTGCCAAACCACCAGCCCAGCCCCCAACAAAACACCAGCCAGAGTCCCCACAAACGAGCCCCAGACGGCCCCCAAATACCCTCCCCGCCGGCCCCACACCCTCCCCACTGGCAGCGCCAGAGGAGGCTGAAAAGTTGCCCAAACACAGCCCCAGACAGCGCCAACCACCGCCCCAGCCAAAATCCTCTCCCCGATCCCCGGAGTGCTATTAATCGCCCCAAACACCGCACCGCCGATCGCCGCCAACAAAAAAGCCCCCCAAGACGCCCCCACCAAAACTCCGCCCCACTTCCGCCAAATCTGATTCGGCGGCAAAGTAAAAACCCCCCACATCACCCCAAAAAAACAGCCCCAAATCGAACCAACAAAAATCGCCCCCAAAATAGCGCCGCCGCCCTCAGCTATTGCTGAATAAATCCCCCCGATCGCCGCCAAACACAAACTACCCCAAACACCTCCCCAAGCAGCATCCTGAAAAATGCGCTCAAACTTGCCCACGGGAAGCTGAGGCGCAGGAGTCCGACTCCGAGAAGACATCGGCATCGGTAGCAAGGGCACTGCGTACTGGCCGAGGGGGCGTGGCAGCCCCGTGGAGGGCTGTTGCCGACGCATTGCCGGCTTGGGCACGACGGGCGGTGGTTGGGGCTTTTTACGCTTGGTTTTCGCGGGCTGCAAGTGCAATCCGTGGCTAACTGCTTGCCGCGAAGGAAACGGATCGCGCCCTTTCAGGAGTTTTGCCCGATCGCACCAAGGGCACCGACTGAGATGATTTCCGTACTTATGCTGAGTGTTTTTGCTGCAAGTAACCAAAGCATCTTCCGCTTCCCGAATCGCATTCACCCAAGTTTTCGCATCCGGGCGCGCCGAAGGATTGCCGTGCCCTTCCTCAAAACAGCGGATAAACATCTGCCGCAGCCGGGGATGCAGCATCTCAAAAGGAGGCGCCGCCGGCATCGGGCGGTAGGGAATCCGCTTCGTACCTGTAGGAAAATGGCCCGATCGAATTCTCGCTTCCAAAGGCGGCGGTTCATCGCTACCGAGATAAACTCCCGAAAACGGGTGCGTACCTTCCATCAGCAATTGAAAAATTAATACCGCTAAACCGAACAAATCGTGCTCTGGAGCTCGATCAATATCGCGAAAAGTCTGTCCCTGCAACTCCGGCGGCGTAAACTCCGGCTTCCCCACGGGACACCGATAAACGTAACCCGTATAAGGATCGCGCACTTGAAACGAATCGGTGTCTACCAGCGTTACCAAAGCTGTATCCGTCACCAAAATGTTCGACTCGTTCACGTCGCCGATGACGTAACCCCTGACGTGGAGGGCGTTGACAGCCGAGGCGAGATTTCGGGCGGTGCGGTGGAGGTAAAGATAGCTAAATAGCGGTTTTTGTTCGCGCCTGGTTTTGGGAGTGTAGAAAGTGTGTACCGGCATCACTTTGTTGACGCGCGGCATCACAAAACCGACGATTTTTTCTCGCCCGCCCACAGTATGCAGCAAATCGATCGGCCAAGCAATGGAAGCGTGCCCCGGTTCCGCGATCGGCGCATCCGGCGGCATACTGAACATGACTGTGAGTTTGTCGCCGTCTTCGTCTGTCGGTTTGTGGTAGATTTTTGCTACAAGGGACGAGTCTTGGGCGATCGGGTAGATGCGACCTTCACCCCCACTGGCGATCGCGGTTTTGGTGTCGATCGCAATCAGTTGTCCGCTAAATTGGCGCTGCAACTGCATAGAATTCGGTTATGGGATACAGGATTTGGAAGCCATCACTCAATAAACTTGACTTGCCCATTAAATCTTACCTTTGTTAGGACTTAGGCACCGATGCGTCGAAACCGGGTTTTTCACCAAAAGACGGGTTGCAGCCCGCAGATTCGGTAAAAAACCCGATTTCTTGGGTGGGAGTGGGTAAGCCCTGTTGCTGTTAGTGGGATGGGCATCCCGCCCCTCCATCCATTAGTGGGATGGGCATCCCGCCCCTCCGCGCTATCAAAATTAAATGTGAACCAGCTTCAAATCCACCGACAATAACAACATTTTATCCTCAATTTTTTGTCTGACGGCCGGTGTCACCTGACAATTATCGCTGTTGAGGCATTCCACCAGCAAGCTTTGGGCATAGTAATACTGTTTCAGCAAAGTTTTCTGTTGGGGGTGAAAGTCTCGATTGTAGCCGATCGCAGTTTTGAATTTTGCCAGCCAACAGCCACCGAATTCTTTGCGCCACTTTTTCCAGTTTTGCAAATCAGGCATTTCAGTCTGAAATTGTGCCAGCAGTTGTTTAAGTTCTGGTTCAATATCCAGCGCCCAAATGCCAACCAAAATACCCGCCACATCATTATCAAAAGCCAATTTCAGAGACTCGTTAACATCCGCAAATTCTACATTTTTTCCAGCCTTTGCCAAACAAGTCCGCAACTTGCGAACTTTCGATCTATCAAACTTCAGACTCGGATCGAGGACGCGAGTCAAAGTCAAATCGAGCACGCAAACTAAAGCAACATAAAAAGCGCGAATTTCGACTGGTTTAAAATTCCTTTGTACTAACTGAGACTTGTGATTTGCCCAGATTAGCAACTGCTGCAAGGTTTCATCTTTAGCCACCATACTATCAATTTTTTGTTGCATCAGCAGCAAAAGTTCGTCAGCAGGTTGCAAAATGCTGACAACTCTCACAAATTCATTTTTCCACTTTTTGTCTGTAATCCGGCTGACCAATTCTGGCAGCGATTCCGGGTTCGCACTGTCAATCAGATATTCTGGTTGAGTGTGGGTTTCCTCTAGCAGTTCGTCAACTGCGCTTTTGATAAAGTTATCCACCAACCAGTCGCGGGTACGCGAGAAATTGCTCTCCAATTCCAGGTAATGACTGCCTAATTTTGCCTTAAAGTCTTTGGGAAAAATCTTTTTAGCCACTAACATATTTTTCCAGCGAGTTAGCTGGATGGCGTTGCGTTCGGGAAAGCGGTTGTACAAATAGTCGATCGCGATCGCATCTAGAATATCCGCACCCAGGATTTCCCGCCGTTTCACCTCGTTTTCTAGCGCAATTTCTCGCCGCCCAGTTAGATCACGATGCTGGCTAACATTTGGTTCAATCAAGCGCTGAATCAGCCAGTTTCCCCCACGGAAAAAATCCCGATCAAACTCCAAGTAAATCGCGCCAAACAAAGCTTCAAAAGTCTCAGAAAAAACTCTATTGTACTCGCTTTTTTCTGTTTCTCTCCCATTCCATACGCGCCAATTAAGTTCGTTTAATTTCAAATTTTGTGCAAAATTCTCAAGTTTTTTCGGATCTTCTAAACGAGCTTTTAAGGTTGAAATAGCATCTGGATCGAGTTCTGGATATTCACGGTAGAGGTAATCGGTAACAACAGCACCAAAAATCGCTCCGCCTAATAGTGACAGCCGTTTGTACTTAACCTCTTGCCAAGCGGGAGACTCCTCGGGGCGATCGGAGTAGTAGCTGGTTGAGTAACGGCAATTTAAGGCGATTTCCAGCAGTTTTGTCTGCTGAAAGCTGGGAATGTCGATCGCTGCTTTGACTGATTCAATATCTACATTTTTATGTTTAATTCGCTCTAATTCTTCTTCACATTTACCCCACTTTTCCAACCAATCACCGCCCGCATCTTCCACATACAAATCTACAAAATCTACCCCGTAATTCATCCATTCATCCTGCATTTTTCTGGCTGCTTCCAGTTCTTCCCAGACTTTTTGCAAGTTATTTTCAACGGTGTGTGTACCTTGTACTGTCATAGTATTTGATTTTGATGTAATTTGATTTTATTTCCAACAACTCTACGGCGATTAAATCAAATCTCAATTCAATTTAGGCCAAATTGCTAGTTATTTCACTCTTATTGATTGCTGCGGTAAATCTTCCCGTTACTTAGCCTTCGTATCAAGCACCTGTTGCCACCGTCTGGCATACCCCTCCCGGAGACAGAAAAGGGGAGGAAAATCTTGGTCTGTTTTCCCTTTTCCAGAAGCAGGCTGGGGGTTAGTTTTTTGGCATTGTCGAGAATTGTGCAATATGTGAGTTAGTCAAATTTTTTTTTCACGGAGTTTGGAGCAGTCGAACTATTCTCAGCAGCAGATCTGCTTGATTTACGGGAACTTGAGGTAACGACCTGCGGGCAAATTATCGCTATTATATAATGCAATGTTAACTAACTGGTTCAGGAAATTTGCATCGTTTTTATCATAACTTAAAAATAATCCTCTGTCAATCCCCCAATCTTGAAGAGTTTGTTGCCAATTCTGATATTTTTGTTCAGAGAATTCATCCGAAAGAGTTGTGACTTGAATGCAGAGGGGCTGCTGTTGGCGGTTGCTAACGATCGAATCGGTTGCCATAGAAAGATCTGCAACATATCGATACAAAACAGTGCCTTGGCGATCGACAATTCGGGCGGCGATCGCACGAATGACGCCATCGTCAGCCGGATCGAATTTGCCGGCCTTGAGTTTTTGTTTCCAGATGTAAAATTTGCGATCGTTTTCGCTCAGCCATTTAGGAAATAGATAGCTGTACCAATACCTTTCCCCCGGCGTCATTAACTCAAACGCCGCTTGTTTTTCTATTTCCGAAGGTAGAGATTGAACTGCCAGCCAAACCTGAGAATCTCGGATAAGCTGTAGCAAAAAAGCCATCACAAATTTCTTAGCAGTTAGCGAACCGGGTTTAACATCTTTCACCCAGCGATTGATTTCATCCAATCTTCTCGCCAAACTCGGATCTATTAGATCTGCGTCGCTAATTAGGGAGTTGAGCTGATCCTTAATCTCTTGTGCTTGCAAATGACGACCTACTGTACAAATTAAAGCAGAATTGTTGACACCTCGATTTTATTATAGAACCGCACCAAATTTTCACCGATCGCGAGACAGCGCTAACAATTTTTGTAGAGTAAGTATCCTAACAGCCCTGGACTTTATTTTATGAGAGGTCTATTCAATAGTTGCTGCCGATTCCCGCAGAGCCTTGTACAATAAAATCAAATAAACATTTATTAACACTCCGGCTATAAATCCGAGTACCTGACCCACAAGCTGAGATGCTAGCAAATTCCCCAATGTTGAACCGATTAATCCAGAAATCAATATGGCTGGCACAAAAAACACAAAAGCCATCAGTAAATTTGAGCGAAATATCAACCACCAACGCCCTTTAGTTAATTTCCAACTACTGCCCAAACTGTCCGGCACCGAAGAGTTATCAATGACGGTAGCATAAGCTGAAAATATTAAGGGGTATAACACATAAAGCGCAGGAATTATTATTATTGGTACCAGGAAGCTTACCCAAACAAAAGACCACAAGAACCACCTAATCGCGAAAAGCAGCCCCACAGACAGGAAATAAACCAAAAGGAGTGGTAGAAATCTTCTTTTTGCTTGAATAAAAGCATCGCTCGCAGTTACTTGGTTTTTTGTCAAACTTCGATAAGTGTAGAAAGTAGTAGCTCCCCACAATAAAGGAACTGCCACCAACCAGTAGATCAAGAAAGGAACTGTCCCCAACCAAAAGTAGATAGGCTTCACCGAAAAAGTTCCGGCGCCCGGATGTTCGGAGAAACTTGTGTCAATGATCTCAATGATGCGATTGAGGGCATCTGGCCCAAAAGTATTCAGCACGAACCATATCAAATGGGGAGAGTTGATCCTCAACAGATCTGGGTATACAGATCCCACAACAGCAAATGTTTCTCGCAACAAGCTTGGGGCACTAATTCGTGGATATGTCATAATTTTTGCTCCGCTTTTTGTAAGTAGATTTGAACAGACTAGACATTGCTCGAAAAAGTTGCTAACAATAATGTTAAGTCATCATCGGTGCGTTCGGAAACCCGGGGCGATCGCAAAAATGACTCTAACTGCTGTTTCGCATCTTCTTCTTCTTTCCACTCGCCAGAAAACCGAAACAAAGGCGCAAAAAACGGCTTGTGCGGCGTGCCTTCTGGGATTTTAAGAGCTAGCATTTGCAAGCCGTCGGAAAACACCGCTAAGTGGGGCAGTTTTTCCCGCAGTACCTGAAATTGGGCTGTTTCAATGGCATTCGGCGAAATCAAAAAGATAGTTTCATTGATATATTCGCCGCAGGGAGGTACTGTCAGGGCGATCGCATTTCCTGCACTATCACCTGCTACCGCCGCACCGTCGCCGATTTGAGCAACTGCGATTAATTCCGGCGTAGCAACAACCGCAATTAAAGTGCAGGCTAAATCTCTCGCAGCCACTTCCCGCACAGCCGCTTCTGCTTCCACCTGCGCCCGCGCAACTTGCAGTGATGCTGTCAAGAATACCTGCCATTCATCGTCATTTTGAGGCAGCCTTTCCTGTTGCTGGCAAATCGTTTCGACAACCGCTTCTACAGCAATTTTTGCCCCAACTTCTGCCAGTGCAGCCGAGCCCGCGCCGTCGGCAACTGCTGCCACCAAAACACCGTTCGGCAAGAGACGCCAGCAGTGGGCATCTTGACAGGGCTGCGATCTTTTTTCGTGGCTCGTACCTATCACCGATGCCGCTACAACTTGCCAATTAAAGGATGAATTCTGCATTAATAACTCTTTAACTCAAAACTTCGTAAATTCACAACTATTTATCCTGTAGGGTGCTTATGGGCGCACCTTACTGTTTATATGGGGATGAGATGAGCGGGTTTTGCCCTTTTTTTAGTCATTTGTATCATAGATCCTTAGCTAAACCCGCCCCTACCAAATGCTAATGACCAATGACTAATAACTAATGACCAATGACTTCCAACTAATGACTAAACAGTTCCCCATCCCGGTGGTGGCAGTGCTACTTGTTCATCAATTTTTGAGTGAGAAACTCTCTGCATACTAGCCGATAGCCAGATGAACATCTCTCTAAAGTCTAATCCTCTCAATTTTACAGGCGTGCGCTCGACTATTTGCGCTAGACGGGTGATATTAGCACCTTCCACTCCGACTGCAAAAAATGCCACGCGCTTGTTAGTTTCTTCCTCTTTAATCCGCTGTGCTGCTATTTCCACAACATCGTCTGATTCACCTTGAGGTTCGCCGTCGGTAATCATAAATACCCACGGGCGGTAATAGGTAATGCCGTTGTTGCGGTATTCGGATTTGCGGGCCGCAATGGTGTCTAGCGCTACCTGAATGCCTGCGCCCATGTGGGTTTGTCCTTGAGCTGTCAGCAGTGGTGTCTCGAACTGGTCGGCGGTCACGAAGTCTTGCACGACTTTGATATGATTGTCAAATGAAATAATCGCGACTTCGACTCGCTTTTTAGCTAGTTCGTCTTTAATTAGGTCATTCCTAAAAATTTCCAGCCCCTCATTCAAGGCATCTATGGGTGCGCCTTGCATGGAGCCGGAGGTGTCCAGCAGGAGGACGCAGGGACAGCGTGGCTCTGGGTTTTCGGCAAATTCTACGGCTTCGTCTAGTCTCATGGTTCGGGGTTGACCTTGGAGTGGCTTGATTTCTAGGTTTGTTACTTTCTACCCTAGCCAGTAGGTGACATATTTAACTCAATCTGCCGGCTGGCGATCGTATTTTACCATTTACCTGAATCGATTTGAGATTTTTGATTGTATATTTTTGATTGTATAATTAGATATCTGCAGTCAAAAAAACAAATTCATTCCTGCCTGTGGTAATGTAGACTAATAGTATTACTGCAAAATAAGGATAAATCTTATGGTTGCAACAGTCACAAAAAAATTAACCTTTGACCAATTCCTTGTAGAATGTCCAGAAGATGGACTCTATGAACTGGTCAATGGAGAAATTGTAGAAATGAATTCCACCAGAAATCATGATGATGTTGCTAATGTCTTGTTATTTGACTTCAACGATGAAATTCGGCGATTGAATTTGAATTATGTCGTCAACAATACAGCCGTTATCAGAACTGTAAGTAAAGCCGGCGTTGAACAAGGACGGAGACCGGATGTCAGCGTAATCGCTCGCGATTTATGGCGATCGAACCGTTCGGCTTATGCTGCTTTGCGAGAACCAATTCAATTGGCGGTGGAGGTAACATCAACAAATTGGGATGACGATTATATCGACAAACTGGACGAGTACCAGCGCCTCGAAATTCCTGAGTATTGGATTGTCGATTACTTAGCAATTGGTAGCAGGGAATTTCTGGGAAATCCCAAAGTTCCAACTATATTTGTCCATCTTTTGGATGCAGAGGGCAACTATCAAAGAAGCGCGTTCAAAGGCAACGAACGAATTGTATCGCGGACTTTTCCTGAATTAACGCTGACAGCAGAAGAGGTGATGAACGTTTAAATTGCTTTCCTCTATATAGCCCGATCGCCAATCTATACAAAATTACTGAAAATATGAAATCTGTTTCTGAAAAAAAAGCTATTAGTGCTTGGGACTACAAACCTTGGTGGTGTCAGCCTTGGTCAATTCTTTTGACTGGCACGAGTCTGATTGGCGGTAGTTGGTTTGTGTTAAAAACTGTTTGGATAACTGTTTTAGTCGCGATTCCTTTATTGGCTTGGATGGGGTTTTTCTTGTTGGTTTGGCCGAAGTTGATGGTGTCTAGCGGTGCTTTAGATTCTCATTCAGATTAGGTTTTGGTGGTGCGCTGTTTGTGGGTGCGCCTATAATTACACTAAATTTATAGCAAAGTCTCGATCCCCCTAAATCCCCCTCAAAAAGGGGGAATTTGAGCCTTTCCTATCTCCCCTTTAATGAGAGAGAATTTGAGCATTTCTTGTCTCCCCTTAAGAAGGGCGCGCCAGGGAGATCGATAGCCTAACGATCGAACAGTGTTTC
This sequence comes from Microcoleus sp. N9_A1, assembly GCF_036701795.1. Taxonomy (NCBI): domain Bacteria; kingdom Bacillati; phylum Cyanobacteriota; class Cyanophyceae; order Oscillatoriales; family Microcoleaceae; genus Microcoleus; species Microcoleus sp. N9_A1. Next base: position 4,069 of record NZ_JAUBRI010000035.1, on the reverse strand, counting down.
GCGCCCTACAATAACTCTACGCTTGCGGGTAATAGTCTTGAATTGCTTTCACTTTCATCGGGTTGGATTTGAGCGATCGAATTCCCGCTGCTGTCGCTTTGGCGCCGGCTATTGTGGTAATAATCGGGATTTTGTAAGTCAAAGCTGTGCGGCGGATAAAGATTCCGTCGGCTCGGGATTCTTCGCCGGAAGGTGTGGTGATAATTAGTTGAATTTTCTCATTCTTGATCGAATCCAACAAATTCGGCCGCCCTTCGTGCAGTTTCAATTCCAAATCTACCTCTAAACCTTGCTCTCGCAAAACTTTGCGTGTCCCGTGGGTTGCGACTACTTTGAAACCCAATTCTAAGAATTCCTTGACAACGGGTACAACTGCTAGTTTGTCCCGATCGCGCATCGAAACCAGCACGGTTCCAAACAACGGCATCATTTGTCCGGCACCTAATTGAGCTTTGGCAAAGGCTTTGCCAAAATCGGTGTCAATTCCCATGACTTCGCCGGTCGATCGCATTTCTGGCCCTAACAAAGTATCAGTTCCCGGAAACTTAGCAAACGGTAGCACGGCTTCTTTCACGGAAACGTGAATTGGTATAATCTCTTTAGTAAAACCTAAAGCTTCTAGAGTTTGACCCGACATGACTCGCGACGCGATTTTTGCGAGGGGAACTCCGATCGCCTTGGACACGAAAGGTACCGTTCGAGAAGCCCGTGGGTTAGCTTCCAAAATGAAAACTTCCTCCCCTTGAACGGCAAATTGAATGTTCATCAACCCGATTACTTTCAGGGCTTTTGCTAGTTCTATTGTCTGGCGGCGGATTGTTTCCACCGCTTTCTCAGGAAGGGTTTGGTAAGGGATAGAACAAGCCGAGTCGCCGGAGTGGATGCCCGCTTCCTCGATGTGCTCCATAATACCGCCGATCGTCACATTGCCAGTAATATCGGCGATCGCATCTACATCCACCTCGATCGCATTTTCCAAGAACTTATCAATTAAAATCGGATGATCGGGTTCTACCAGCACGGCATAGGTCATGTAACGTTCCAATTCCGTATCGGAATAAACAATTTCCATGGCTCGCCCGCCTAATACGTAACTTGGTCGCACCACTACCGGATAACCGATCCGTTGAGCTACTATTAAAGCATCCTCAAAACTGCGAGCCAAACCGTTAGCAGCTTGCTGAATATCCAACTCCCGCAGAATCTTTTCAAATCGCTCCCTGTCTTCAGCAGTATCAATGGAATCCGGCGAAGTTCCCCAGATTTTTGTTTGTACGTCAGGATTATTTTCCAGGGCTTTTTGTAAAGGAATCGCCAATTTCAGCGGCGTTTGTCCGCCAAATTGAATGATTACTCCTTCGGGATTTTCGGCTTCGATGATGTTGAGAACATCTTCTTTTGTTAGGGGTTCAAAATACAGGCGATCGCTCGTATCATAATCCGTCGAAACCGTCTCTGGGTTCGAGTTGACCATAATTGTCTCAAAGCCGTCTTCTCCTAGGGAATAGGAAGCGTGACAGCAGCAGTAATCAAACTCAATTCCCTGTCCGATTCGGTTCGGCCCGCCACCTAAAATCATCACTTTTCGTTTGCTAGAAGGCAAAACTTCCGACTCCGGCGCTAGACTGTGGCCTACAGGCGAAATCTTCTTTTCTTCATCGCCCAAGTCCCAAATTGCCGCTCCCGCTTCGTAGGTGGAATAATAATACGGTGTGAATGCTTCAAATTCAGCCGCGCAGGTATCGACTGTTTTGTAAATTGGAATTACGCCTAACTGTTTGCGGTAAGCGCGGACTTGATCTTCCGATGTTTTTGTGGCGTAAGCAATTTGGCGATCGCTAAATCCCAACTGCTTTACTTCAAACATTGTCTCTTTTGTCAACTCTTGCAACCGCGTTCGTTTCAAGAACTTCTCAGTTTCCAGCAATTCCTGCATTTTATCCAAAAACCAAGGGTCGATTGCTGTGAACTCGAAGATATCTTCCACCGACATTCCCATCATCATCGCGTGGCGAACTGTAAAAATGCGATCGGGATTTGGCGTCCGCAATCCGGCGCGAATTTGTTCCAAACTCGGCAACTTTTCCGGTTTGTCGCACCCGAAACCTGCGCGGCCGGTTTCTAATCCCCGCAGCGCTTTTTGGAAGGATTCGTTGAAGCTACGCCCGATCGCCATTACCTCTCCTACTGACTTCATTTGCGTTGTCAGAGTCGGTTCGGAACCGGGGAACTTTTCAAAGGCAAATCGGGGAATCTTCGTCACCACGTAGTCAATTGTCGGCTCAAAAGACGCCGGAGTTTTCTTGGTAATATCGTTGGAAATTTCGTCTAGGCTGTAACCTACCGCTAATTTTGCCGCCATTTTTGCAATCGGGAAACCAGTTGCTTTTGAGGCCAACGCGGAGGAACGGGAAACCCGAGGGTTCATTTCAATAACGATGAAATCTCCGTTGACTGGATTGACAGCAAATTGAATGTTGGAACCGCCAGTTTCAACTCCGATTTCGCGGATAATTTTCACCGAAGCATCTCGCAGACGCTGATATTCTTTGTCTGTGAGAGTTTGCGCCGGGGCGACGGTGATAGAATCGCCGGTGTGGACGCCCATCGGGTCGAGATTCTCGATCGAACAAATAATCACTACATTATCTGCCAAATCCCGCATTACTTCGAGTTCGTACTCTTTCCAACCAATCAAAGATTGTTCGATCAAAATTTGCGATACTGGACTGGCATCAATCCCGCCTTGCGCCATTTCTTCAAACTCTTCTTGATTGTAAGAAATGCCGCCTCCCGTGCCGCCCATTGTAAAAGCAGGACGAATAATTAACGGATAACTGCCGATTTGGTGGCCAATTGCTTTGGCTTCGTCGAGAGTGTTGGCAATTCCCGAAGGGCAAACTGCGACCCCAATTCGCGCCATCGCTTCCTTAAATAATAGGCGATCTTCTGCCATTTCAATTGCTGGCAACTTAGCACCAATCAACTCGACGTTGTACTTTTCTAAAACGCCATTTTTAGCGACTGCCACAGCTAAATTTAGCGCCGTTTGACCGCCCATTGTCGGTAAAATTGCTTGAGGTCTTTCTTTAGCGATGATTTGTTCGAGGATGGCTGGCGTTAGAGGTTCGATGTAAATGCGATCGGCAGTTTCCGGATCGGTCATAATTGTTGCCGGGTTGGAATTCACCAACACTACTTCAAAGCCTTCTTCTCGCAAAGCTTTGCAAGCTTGTGTTCCTGAATAGTCAAATTCGCACGCTTGACCGATAACAATTGGGCCGGAACCAATGAGAAGAATCTTTTTTAAGTCTTGACGACGGGGCATAGGTTCGTAATTAGTAATTGGACAAGGTTGAGGATTAATTTGATATTTGGCAGCATCAGTCTTAGAAACAGGCTTTCTGAGCTGTTCCACCAAAAGCTTACTCAAAATAGTGCAAGTTTTGTTGTTAATTTGAAATTGTGCACCATTATCAGCATTTTGGAAGTAGAACCTCGCAACTGGGGCTGACAGACACCCCCAGCTAACCAGAAATATTGATGAGAAAAGGGTGCAGTCGATCGGTAAATCAAGACTATTTTAAGTGTTGCGGTCAAATCGTGTTCTAAAATACACAATCCCTGTATTCCGCCGGATTAATCATTGTAGAGACTTCGGCCAAGGCGTGTCCTGACTGTGGGGAACGGGTAGAATTAACCGGGTTGGATGATGAAATTTCCCGTAGCACGGGCTGCAAGCTCCCAGCCATCGGCCTCGGAGGATGTGACAATCTTAGATCCAGCAATGTGCGGGAATTGAGGACACGGCACGGTGCGGTGTCCCTACCCCAAAAGGAGGACACGGCACTGCCGTGTCCATTGGTGTCAACTTAAGGTCAAACCCAGCCAGAGACTGCTGTTTGACCATTAAATCTAGATCCCCCCTAGCCCCCCTTAAGAAAGGGGGGACAAGAGTCTTCTCAAAGTCAACCCCTACTCCCCTTCTTAAGGCTACCGTGTACACACAAGTCCAGCTAGAGCGGTTTTCCAACCAATGAAGATAGCTTCAAACTGTTGAAGACCATGT